>NZ_JBSGCY010000019.1:0-71144 GCF_053602115.1 Nocardia sp. NPDC004582
GCTGATCGCCGCGGCCGTGGCGGTGGCGGCGCTGGCGGGCGCGCCCGAGCTGGCGGCGCTTTACGCGGGGCTGGGAACGGCTCCGGCCGAGGGGGATCCGGTGCTGGCCGCCATCCTGCGGCACGCCGCGCGGGTGACGACCGCGCCCGCCGCCATCACCCGCGCGGATATCGACGCCCTGGCCGCGGCCGGGCTGTCCGAGCGCGACATCGTCACGGTGGCGCAGCTCATCGGATTCGTGCACTTCCAGGTCCGGCTGCTGGCCGGTCTCACACTGATCGGAGCGGAGCATGGGTGAGCAGGGCGTGAGCGAGGTGCGCCGCGTCGAGAACGGGCGCCGCCCAACGGGATTCACCCAGGAGCAGCTGGACTGGGTGCCGTGGGTGGAACCCATCCGGCTGGCTGATGCCGATGAGTTGCAGAAACCCCTGCTGGAGGGCGATCGCGGGATCGGGCCGTACTTCCGGCTACTCGCGCGCAACCCGGAGGTGCTGGCGCATCGCAGTGGCAACGACAAAGAGATCTTCTACGGTCGAGGGGGACTGACCCGCGCGGAGCGCGAACTCGCGGCGACCGTTACCTCCCGGCACAACGGGTGCGAGTACTGCGCCTCCGTTCATTCGCGTTTCACATCTGCGTTGTCCAAGCGGCACGGGGATGTTCAGCGGTTGCTGGACGAAGGCAACGAAGTACGGATCGACGAAAGGTGGGACGCGGTCATCGATTTCGTGGACGCGCTCGCCGCGAACCCGCCCCGAGCCACCGCCGGCCATCTGAACCGCTTGCGGCAGTTGGGTTTCGATGCCGCGGAGCTGCACGATCTGGTGTTGTCGGCGGCGTCGTTCTCCTGGGCCAACCGTCTGATGCTCACGCTCGGGGAGCCGGAGGTGCCCGCGTAATCCAGTGCGCTATCGAGTTGGTTCTGGAAAGTTCATCCGTAATCTTCCCTCCGAGGTATCGGCTCGGTATCGTCGCGATGGCAAACAGTCAGTGACAACACTGGCAATCGTTCGGATCGGAGCATCACATGGCGAACTTCCTTTCGGATGTTCTTTCTCAGACCCTGTTCAAGCTGCTGGCTACCGGATCGGCGAGCCTTTCCGCCAAGTAGCCACGCGAGCGCCATCTTTCGGCAACTGAACGGTGTCGGAGTGATGCGGAAGGGCCCTCCCACGGTTTCGGGGATCGGGCCCTTTTTCGTGTCCGGATTATCCGGATGCGGCGTGGGGTACTCCGCCCCTGCGCCGGCTCCGGTGCTGGTCCGGCGGCGCGTCGCGAGGGACGCTCAAATAAAACCTAAAAAGTTCCTCGAAAAGTATTCCGTCCAGTTGGCCTGCTCTGTATCGTGATGAACGGCAAACGATCAGTGACTTTCGGGTCAACGCGACATCGGGCCGCGAGTCTCTCCCCCCGGACCCGCGTACCGAACTCGGGACGGTTCCCCTGCCTATACCCACCGTCCCGGGTGCGTCGCATGTCCCGATGTTGCTGAGCCAACTTTCGGCTAACGCGCGGTAAGTCGAAGGTTCAAACGAAGGGCCCGATCCATGACGAGGGGATCGGGCCCTTCGGTATTGTCTGGCGCAATGTCACAGGAAACGAACGCGGGAAGAATGTACGCCGGGCAGCCCGTAGAAGACCGGCAGCGGCAGCGTCGTGCGCGTTTTCTGGAGTCCGGGCTCACGGTGTTCGCGCGCGACGGATACGCCAATAGTTCCGTCGGGGCCATCTGCAAGGACGCCGGACTCTCCTCCAGACAGTTCTACGAGGAGTTCACCGGTCGCGAATCGCTGTTGCTCGAGCTCTACGAGCACATCGATCGCGAGTCGCGGGAAGCCGTGGCGGCCACCATCGCCGAGCACTCCGACGCCAACGCCATCGACATCATCGACGCGGCGGTCCGCGCCTACATCGAGTCCATCGGGCGCGATCCGCGCAAGGCCAGAGTCGCGCTCGTCGAAGTCGTCGGCGCCGGCCCCAAGGTGGAGAAGTTCCGCCTGGAGCTGCGCCGCGCCTGGGGCGCGTTGCTGGCCAGCGCCGCGGAGGACGCGGCCCTGCACGGCGAGATCCCGCCCGGCGACTACGAAATGCGCGTGCTCGCCATCATCGGCGCGGTGAACTACGTGGTCGACGCCTGGAGCGGCTCGGATCCGCGCCAGCCGCTCGACGACGTCATCCGGGTGCTGCGCCGCATCATCATGGGCGCGGTCAGCGCCTGACCCGAAAACCCACCTTCCGACGCTCTTTCGCGCCCGTCCGCCTCGCGGACGGGCGCGAACTTTACGGGTAGCGTGCCGATCATGGAGGCTGCGCCGAACAGCGGGCCCGGGCCGAACAGCGGGCCCGGGCCGACCATGGAGACCGTGCCGATCCAGCTGCCCGACGGGACCACGGTCCCGGTACGGCTGATTCCGGCGAAGGGCTCGCACCGGCATCCGATCACGGCCGATACGCCGCGCCCGGTGGTGGTGATCGCCCCGGGCCTGGGCGTGCCGGGGGAGTACTACTCGCTGTTCGGAATGCCGCTCGCGGCCCGGGGTTTCGACGTGGCGCTGCTGGAGATCCGCGGCAACGGCGGCGGAGCCGCGACCGGACCGGCCCGCTACGGCTATCAGGACCTCGTGTCGGTGGACTTCCCGGCCATGTTCGAGGCCGTGCGCCTGCGCTTCCCCGACAGCACCCCGTACCTGCTCGGCCACAGCATGGGCGGCCAGCTGGGCGTCATGTACGCGTCCCGGATCCGGGGGCGGCTGGGCGGGCTGATCCTCATCGCGTCCGGCACACCGCATTTCCGCGGGTATTCCGGGCTGGCCGCGGTCGGCAGCGCGGCGCTGTCGCTGACCGCCAATCTGGCCGGGTTCTGGCCGGGCGACACGGTCACGGCGGGCGGCTTCGGGCGGCAGTCCAAGGCGCTCATCGCCGATTGGGCGCGACTGGCCCGCACCGGCAGGTTCGAACCCGCCGGAGCCGATATCGACTACGAGGAGCGGATCGGGCGGCTGAAACTGCCGGTCCTGTCGATCACCATGACCGGCGACGAGCTGACCCCGCGCGGATCGGCCCGCCAACTGCTCGCGAAACTGCCGCAGGCCGACATCACCACCTGGCACAATCCGGCCCCGCTCGGGCACAACGGCTGGATCAGCGACCCCGGCTCCACCATCGACTACGTCGAGAAGTGGCTGCGCGACCGCTGACAGGCCGCGTGACCGCTGAAACGGGCTGTGTGATCGCTGAAACGGGCTGTGTGATCGCTGAAAGTGGCTGTGCGACCGCTGATTCGGCAGCGGCCCGGCGGCCGGCCGCTCACAGCAGCCCCGAGCGCGGCGCGGTCATCTTCTCCGGGCTCAGCAGGTCGTCGAGCTCGGCCTTGGTCATCGCGCCGCGCTCGAGTACCAGGTCGTAGACGCTGCGGCCGGACTCGAGCGCCTCCTTGGCGATGGCCGCCGACTGCTCGTAGCCCAGCGTGGGCACCAGCGCGGTCACCAGTCCGATGCTGTGCGCCACCAGATCCCGGCAATGCTCCCGGTTGGCGGTGATGCCGGTGACGCAGCGGCTGGTCAGGGTGACCGCGGCATTGCGCAGCATCATGGTGCCCATCATGAGGTCGTGGGCCATAATCGGTTCGGCCATATTGAGTTCCAGCTGGCTGGCCTCGGCGGCCATGGTGACGGTCATGTCGTAGCCGATGAGCTGGAAACAGACCTGGCTGACCACCTCCGGGATGACCGGGTTGACCTTGCCCGGCATGATCGACGAACCCGGTTGCATGGCGGGCAGATTGATCTCGCCCAGGCCCGCGCGCGGACCGCTGGACAGCAGTCGCAGGTCGTTGCAGATCTTGGACAGCTGCACCGCGGCGCGTTTGAGGGTGGCCGACACCGCCACGAAATCGCCGGAGTCCTGGGTGGCCTCGACCAGATTCTCGGCCTGCACGATCGGCAGTCCGGTGATCTCGGCCAGTTTGACGGTGACCAGGTCCGCGTAGCCGGGCGGGCTGGTGATGCCGGTGCCGATGGCGGTCGCGCCCATGTTCACCGCGAGCAGGTCCCCGCCGATGCGCCGCAGATGGTTGACGGCCTCGCCGATCATGACCGCGTACGCGCCGAATTCCTGGCCCAGGGTCATCGGGACCGCGTCCTGCAGCTGGGTGCGGCCCATCTTGATCACGTCGGCGAACTCGACGGCCTTGGCGCGCAGCGCGTTCTGCAGTTCGACCAGCGCCGCGGAGGCGTCCTGCAGGGACAGGTAGACGCCCAGCTTCACCGAGGTGGGGTAGACGTCATTGGTGGACTGCGAGCGGTTCACGTCGTCGTTGGGATGCAGGTACTGGTATTCGCCCTTGCGGTGGCCCATGAGCTCCAGGCCGCGGTTGGCGATCACCTCGTTGGCGTTCATGTTGGTGGAGGTGCCGGCGCCGCCCTGCACCATGTCGACGATGAAGTTCTCGCGCAGATGGCCGGTGAGCAGCTCGTCGCAGGCCGCCACGATGGCGTCGGCCTTGGGCTGGGCGAGCGAGCCGAGTTCCGCGTTGGCCAGGGCCGCAGCCTTTTTCACGTGCGCCAGGGCGTTGACCAGGTGCCCGAACTTGCGCAGTTCGATGCCCGAGATCTGGAAGTTCTCCACCGCGCGCAGGGTCTGCACGCCGTAGTACGCCTCGGCGGGCAGCTCCCGGGTGCCGAGCGAATCGTGTTCGGTGCGAATGCCGCCCAGCGGCTGCTGGGCCGCGATGGCGGCCGACAGCTGGGCGGAGACCGCGCGCATGCGGTGCGCGACCAGCTGGGCGACCCGGGAGACCATGCGGTAGTAGCGATCCGGGTGCAGGACAGCGAGCTCCCGCAGCGTCGCGCGCGGCACGGTGAGCACGACCGCGCCGGTGACGCTGCGCCCGGTCGCGGTGTGGGGCGTGTCGTCGATCAGCGCGATCTCCGAGATCAGGCTGCCGGGGCCGAGCAGGGCGAGCTCGATCACGTGGCCGGTGAGGCCGGCGGTGATCCGGATCTCGCCCTCGACCACGATGCCCGCCCACTCGCGCGGCGTGGATTCGTGGAACAGCACCGCCCCGGCCGGGTATTCGCGCCGCTCCGCGGTGGCGGCGAAGGCGCGGACGTCCTCCGGATCGAGTCCGGTGGCCGCGGCGGTGCTACTGATCAGCTCGTCCAGTTCGGCCACGTCGACTCCTCGCTCGGTGGAAATCCCCACATAGGCAACCGAGTCGCATCTTTCCGAACCGGGCGGATCTTTCAAGCGCGACGCGGCCGTGCAGGCCCGCGGCCTGCCCTCGGGGCGAAAGGCTGACGGCGGCCGGCTCGATTCAGCTGTCCGTGCGCAGCACGACGATTCGGCTGTTGTCCGTGTCCGCGACGTACACGTCCCCATTCCCGCTCACGGCGATTCCCTCGGGTACCCCGAGCCCGGTGAACGGCAGTACCTCCGGAGTGTGCGAGGCCGGCGGCAACTTCAGGATCCGGTGGTGGTTCTGATCGTTGACGTAGATGTTTCCGGCGTCGTCGACCGCCACCCCGGCGACGCTGTCGAGATCGGTGAACGGCAGGAAACCCTGGCTCCGGACGACGGCGTTCCAGACCAGAACCTTGTTGGGCGTTCCGACATAGACGTCACCGACCTTGCTCACGGCGACCGAGAGCGGACCGATGACCGAGAGCGGCAGCGTGGTGAGGTTCCCGGCATTGCTCGTGATGATCCGGTTGTTCAGCAGATCGGCCACATAGAGGGTGCCGTCGTGGCCCAGCGCGATGTTGAAGGGCTGGTTGAGGCCGGTGAACGGCAAGGTCGACTGCGCGGTGTCGTGCAGCAGGGTCACCCGGTTGGTCTCCGGGTCCGAGACATAGACGTCGCCGGTGGGGCCGACGGCGAGGCCCATCGGGTATTCCAGTCCGGTGAACGGGAGCGCGGCGGGCGTGTCGGAGCCCGGGCGCAGCACCGACACCTGCTTGGTCCCGTGATCGGCGATGTAGAGATCGCCATTGGCCGCGACCGCCAGCCCGGCCGGTCGCTGCAGGCCGTGGACGGGCAGGACCGTCTCTCGGTTCCGATGTTCGGGACGGTGCAGGACGAGGTACCCGCCGCCGGCGGCCACCACCAGCGTCACGATCGCGGCAGCCGCGACGAGGCCCAGCCGGCGTCGCCGCGGCGGCTTGCCCGCCGGGGGTGTCGATGACCTGGGTGCCGTGGCCGTGGCGTCGGCCTCGCCGGGCCCCGTAGCGGCTCCGCGATCGACCTGGCCGTTGTCGATGGCCATCGGCGGCGAGAGGCTGCGGCTGCCCAGGGCCTCGTTCAGCGCATCGGTGAACTCGCGGCATGTCGAATATCGGCTGTCCCGGTTCTTCGCGAGCGCGGTGGCGAGGACTGTATCCAGCGCCGGCGGCAGCAGCGGACGGGCGGAGCTCACGTTCGGAATCGGTCCGTTGAGGTGAGCGTTGATGACGGCGGTCGTTGTGCCGCCGGCGTATGGCGGTTTTCCGGTCAAGAGGTGAAAACAGGTGCAGCCCAAGGCGTATACGTCCACTCGACGGTCGAGTTCGGCACCTTCGATTTGCTCGGGCGACGCGTAAAGCAGTGTCGCGACAACCATTCCGGTTCTTGTCAGATGATGGGTTTCATCCAATAACCTGGCCGTTCCGAAATCGGTGAGGAAGACTCGTTCGGGATCGCCTGGAGCCAGCAGAATATTCGCCGGTTTGACGTCCCGGTGCAAGACGCCCGCGTCGTGCGCGACGTCGAGCGCAGTGCCGACCTCGGTCACGATGCGCACGGCCCGCTCGGGGTCGAGCGGGCCGAACTGCAGCGCCGATCTGGCGTCGACGCCATTGATGTATTGCATTGCGATCCAGAGCAGGTCGCCGTCGCGGCCACGGTCGTGAATGGCCACGATATTCGGATGTTCCAGCCGCGCAGCATGATCGGCTTCGGAATAGAATCGCGCGCGAATGTACTCATCGTGGACCCATGAGGCATGCAGCACCTTCAATGCGATCTTCCGGGGCAGATTCGGATGTTGCGCCAGATAGACGGTCCCCATTCCGCCCTGTCCCAGAACTCGTTCGATCACATAGCCGGCGATGACTGCGCCGGGCTCCGGTTCGCTGCTCACCGTGATCATCACCTCACGTCGTAGGGACTGGCCGATGGCTGGCTTTTGTCAGGTTAGCGCGGGGTTGGGGCCGGGTTAGCGCAGGTCGCGAACCTCGTTCAGGTAGCCGGAGTGACCGGCTCGGAACGAAGGGGACACCATGAACGCGTTCGGACTCGCCACCCGCCGACGTACCGCGATTATCGGAATCGCGGCGGCGCTGTCGGCCACGGTAGGCATCGGTCATGCGGCCGCCGCGCCGCACGTGCGGCAGGCGGCCCCCGGGTCGACAGCACAATTCATCCTGCGAAACGGCAAGGCTACCGAGGTGAATGGCGACTCGGTGCGGTACTGCAGCACTGCCGGAACCGAGATTCTGCTGGTGGACGGACAGCATGTGCCGCTCGAGAAGGTGCAGCGCGTCGATATCCTGCGGGCCGACAGCTCGTCCGACAACAATGGCACGGCGACGGTGCGGATCGAATTGGTGAACGGTTCGGCGATCAGCGGCGCCATCGCCTCGAACTGCAATTTGCTCGGTGACAACGAGGTGGGGCGTTTCAGCGTCTTCCCGCAGGATCTGCAGCGGCTGCAATTCCTTCCCGCGGACGCCGTTGCCCCGGCGCCCGGCCCGGTACCCGCGCCGAATGCGCCTGTGCCGAATGCGGTGGTCGTGCCGAATGCGCCCGCGCCGGATGCGGTGGTCGTGCCGAATGCGCCCGTGCCGGATGCGGTGGTCGTGCCGAATGCGCCCGTGCCGGATGCGGTGGTCGTGCCTAATGCGCCCGCGCCCGACGCGGTGGTCGTGCCGAACGCGCCCGGACCGGACGCGGTGGTCGTACCGAATGCGCCCGGCGATGTGAAGGCGGCTGGTCCGGAAGGCAAGGCCGGTCCGGACGGCAAGAGTGGTCCGGAGGGCAAAGCCGGTCCGGAAGGCAAGGCCGGTTCGGAGGGCAAGAGTGGTCCGGATCCGGTGTTGACCAATGCTGAGAAGGAGCTGGCGGACGCCCAACAGCGGGACGATGCGGCCACGGCCGCCGCGACGAAAGCCGGAGCAGCTCTCGAGGCTGCGAAGTCCCGCGCACAGCATGCCGACGACGACGTCGCGGGCATCCAGAAGGACCTGGAAGGGATCGGCGGCGATGTCCGCGACGCTTCCAACAACTTTTCGGATGCCTCGGCAGTGGCGACCCGATTGCGCGCTGAAGCGAACGCAGATCCTGGTAGCCACGTGAAATCCACCGCCGCATTCAACGCCGAGACACGGGCGAAAGAATGGCGCGACGAGCTGGACCGGAGAGTCGCGACTCGCGACAAGACCGCGACGGCGTTGACCGAAGCCCAGCACACGGCAACTGCCGCCCACAACCAAGTCGAGACCGCCGCAGCCGCCAACACCAGTGCCGCGGGCGTCAAGCAGCAAACCCAGGCGATTCTGAATCAGGCCAAGGACAACCTGAACAAGGTCAAGCAGCAACACGGCCCGGAAGACAAGGCCGCTCCGAAGGCAGACCCCAAGGACCCTGCGGGTAAGACCGACGACAAGGGCAAGCCCAAGACCGACGAGAAGGCCGATTCGAAGGCAGATCCCAAGAACCTTGCGGGCAAGGCCGACGACAAGGGCAAGCCCAAGACCGACGAGAAGGCCGGTCCGAAGGCAGACCCCAAGGACCCTGCGGGCAAGACCGACGACAAGGCCAAGCCCAAGACCGACCAGAAGGCCGATCCCAAGAACCAGCCTGGCAAGCCGGACGGTACGGGCAAGGCTGACGGCGAGGGTAAGACCAAGCCCGACGGTAAGGCTGATCCCCAGGCCCCGGCAGGGAAAGCTGACCCGAAGGGCGACGGCGGCAAGGCCAAGACCGATGGGCAGCCCGGTGGCCAGCCCGGCGGCTTGCAGATACCGCTTCCCGGTGGGTTGCACATTCGTTTGCCTGGTGAGAATCCGGTTGCTCCGAAGCCCGCACCGCAGCAGGCTCCGAAGCAGGAGGCTCCGAAGCCGGCACCGCAGCAGGAGGCTCCGAAGCAGGCGCCGCAGCAGCAGGCTCCCCAGCAGGAGGCCCCGAAGTCGGCTCCCCAGCAGCAGGCCCCGAAGCAGGCGCCGCAGCAGCAGGCTCCGAAGTCGGCTCCGCAGCAGCAGGCTCCGGCACCGCAGCAGCAGCAGGTGCCGTCTGGTGGCTGAGCGTGGGTTTTGATTGAACGCGCGCTGAAAGCTGTCTTCCAGCCCTCGTCCGGTTCCGGGCGGGGGCTGGTGGCGTGGGGGTTGTGCAGGCTCGGTTTCCGCTGTTCGGGCGGGTAATCTCGGGTTTATGGACCTTCGGGTGCTTGGTCCAGTGCAGTTGCTCGTCCACGGTGTTCCGGTGCCGTTGGGTGGTCGTAGAGGGTGTGCTGTTCTGGCCGATCTGGCGGTGCATCGTCGGCGTGTGGTGGCGGCGACGGCGTTGGCCGACGCGATCTGGGATGGGGATCCACCGTCGACGTATGTCGCGAGCATTCAGGTTTCGGTGAGCAGAGTCCGCAAGGCGATGCGAGCGGCCGGACTGGACGCCGAGCAGGTGCTGCGCACCGTGGCACCGGGGTACCTGCTGGATATCAGCGAACGGGAATGCGACGTCGGGCGTTTCGAGCAGGAGCGAGCGCTCGGCGTCGCGGCGGGCAGCGCGGCGACCTCCGCCGAGCACTTCCGGGCCGCGTTGGCCGAATGGCACGGTGAGGTACTCGCCGATCTGCGGGACCTGTCGTTCGCGAACGAATACGCGGCGGCGCTCGAGGAGCTGCGCTGGGCTACGGTATCGGGCCGTATCGAGGCCGACATCGCTTGCGGAAAGGCATCACTGGTCCTCGGCGAACTGCAGTCGATGGTGATCGATCAACCGCTGCGTGAGCCGCTGTGGGGCCAGTTGATCACCGCGCTGTACCTGTCGGGCCGTCAGGTCGACGCGCTCGAGGCCTGCCGCCGGGTGCGGGCGGTGCTCGCCGAGGAACTCGGAATCGATCCGAGCCGTCAGCTGGTGGAGTTGGAGCAGCGGATCTTGCGTCAAGAGCCGGTCGGCGGCGCCGAACAAGAGCACGTGATGGCAGCGACGATCGCCGACACCTCAGCGTTGCCGCGTGGCTGCCGCCTGCGGCTGGCAGACGGCAGCAGCGTCGAGATGCGGGCCGGTGTGCTGCGCATCGGCCGGATGCCGGGTAATGAGCTCACCCTCGATGATCCGAAGGTGAGCCGGTGGCATGCCGCGATCACCCGCACGGGTGGCGCGGTCGTATTGCGTGATCTGGACTCCACGAACGGTGTTTACGCCGACGGCAGCCGAATCCTCGCCGACACGGCGGTGGCCGACGGTACGGAGATCCGGATCGGGTCCTGCACGATGGTCGTCGAGATCACGCCCGGCGATTCTCGATCAGCGTCTGGATGAAGAACTCGTAGACGAGCGCCGCCTGGAACGCGGACTGCTTGTTGTCCGCCGCGCCGCCGTGGCCGCCCTCGATGTTCTCGTAGTACCAGACCTCGTGGCCCTCGGATGCCAAGCGCGCGGCCATCTTCCGGGCGTGGCCGGGGTGCACCCGGTCGTCGCGGGTGGAGGTGGCGAGCAGGATCGGCGGATAGGTCCGGTCGGCGCTGGTGTTCTGGTACGGCGAGTACTTGGAGATGTACTCCCACTCCTCGGGCTTGTCCGGGTCGCCGTATTCGGCCATCCAGGACGCGCCCGCCAGCAGCAGGTGATAGCGCTTCATGTCCAGCAGCGGCACCTGGCACACGATGGCTCCGAACAGCTCCGGGTAGCGGGTCAGCATGACGCCCATGAGCAGGCCGCCGTTGCTGCCGCCGACCGCGCCCAGCTGGTCGTGGGTGGTGATGCCGCGCGCCACCAGGTCGCGGGCGATGGCGGCGAAGTCCTCGTAGGCCTTGTGCCGGTTGGCCTTCAGCACCGAGGTGTGCCATTCGGGGCCGTATTCGCCGCCGCCGCGGATATTGGTCATGACGTAGGTGCCGCCGCGTTCCAGCCAGCCCATGCCGACCGCGCCGCTGTAGGCGGGGCGGCGGGAGACCTCGAAGCCGCCGTAGCCGGACATGACGGTCGGTCCGGGGGTGCCGCGCAGATCGCGGTGCCGGATCACGAAATATGGGATCTCGGTGCCGTCGTCGGAGCGGGCGAAGAACTGCTCGGTCTCCATGCCGTCGGCGTCGAAGAACGCGGGCTCCTGCTTCAGCACCTGCACCGAGCCGCCCACCGAACTCGACATGAGCGTGGCCGGGCTGGTGAAACTGCTGGTGGAGAGCATGAATTCGTCGCCGCCCTCGAGCCGGTCGAGGTTCATCACGCTGGTGGTGGACATGGCGGGGGCGTCGGCCAGCGGCGCGCGGGTCCAGCCGTCCGGGCCGGGGGTGAGCACGTGCAGCTCGGTCTGCACGTCGTGCAGGGTGGCCAGCAGCAGGTGGTTCTCGGTCCAGCTGTAGCCGTGCAGCGCGGTGTGCGGGTCGGGGGTGAACAGCACCTCGAAATCGCGGCCGCCGGAGAGGAATTCCTCGAACCCGGTGGCCAGCAGCGCGCCCGCCGGATAGGTCGTGCCGTTCACCTCCCACGGCGTCTTCGGCCGCACCAGCAGCCACTCCTTGAACCAGGAGACGTCGGCGTCGGTGGGGGCCTCGATCAGGCGCAGGGTGTCGTCGGAGTCGAGCAGGTAGACCTCTTCGTTGAAGAAGTCGGTGGCGCGGCTGAGGTAGTGCCGTTCATAGCCGGGGGTGCGGTCGTAGCCCGCGGAGACGGCCACATCGGTGGACAGGCCCTCGTACACGAATTCGGCCTCGGCCAAGGGGGTTCCGCGCCGCCAGCGCTTCACCACCCGGGGGTAGCCGGAGTCGGTGAGCGAGCCGGGGCCGAAGTCCGTGCCCACGTACAGGGTGTCGTGATCGATCCAGGCGTAGTCCGACTTCGCCTCGGGTAGGTGGAATCCGCCGTCCGCGGGGTCGATGAAAGTCTTTGTCTCGATATCGAATTCGCGGATCACCTTGGCGTCCGCGCCGCCGCGCGACAAGCTGATCAGCGCGCGCCGCTGCTCGGGGCGCTTCACCGCCGCGCCGCCCCACACCCAGTTCTCGCCCTCGGCCGCGGCCAGCGCGTCCAGGTCGATGAGGATCTCCCAGTCCGGTTCGGTCTTGGCGTATTCGGCGAAGGTGGTGCGCCGCCACAGGCCCTTGGGGTGTTCGCGGTCGCGCCAGTAGTTGTAGAGCCACGGCCCGCGCCGGCTCGGATAGGCGATGCGGGTGTCGGTGTCGAGCATGGCGAGCACGCGCGCCTCGAGTTCGCCGAAACGCTCGGTCGAGGCGAAACGCTCCTTCGACACCACGTTCCGCTCTTCCGCCCACGCCAGCGCGCGGTCGCTCTCGACTTCTTCGAGCCACAGGTAGGGATCCGTCACGCCCTCTCCAACACCGGTCATGCCCCCATTGTTGCCCAGTGGCGCGTTCGCCGGTCGCGAACGTGTTGCCGATGACAGCCGAACCGGGTTGCCGGTGACAGTCCTGTCCGGTCAGTAGGATTGCCGGGTGTCACATGAGCCCCGGCTGTGGGAACAGCACTGCTGCCTGCCGTTACTGCCGTCCGCGGATGTGACCGAGCTGACCCGGTATCCGCTGGGCTCGTATCTCTCGGTGAATATCGGGTATTCGCCGCAATCCACCCGCGAGTCCCTGGAGCTGGTGACCCAGCTGCGGCGAGATGCCTTGACGGACGGCCGATTTCGGCTGGTGCACAGCGTCGAGGACGCGTGGCCCGCCACGCCCACCGCCGAGACCGAGGCCACCATCGGGCTGGCCTTCGACCTCGAGGACGCCGGGCCGCTGGGCGGCGATCTCGACAATGTGGAGCTGTTCCACGAGCTGGGCCTGCGGTCGCTGCTGCCCACCTACAACCACGCCAACGCGGCCGGGTGCGGGTGTCTCGACACCGACGACACCGGGCTCACCGCCTATGGCCGGGACCTGATCCGCACCCTCAACGCGGTCGGGGTGTTCGCCGACGGGTCGCACTGCTCGCGCCGCACCGGCCTCGACATCGCCGAGCTCACCAGCGTGCCGATGATCTACAGTCACTCGAATTTCGCGGCGCTGTGGGCGCATCCGCGCAATATCGGTGACGACCAGGCCAAGGCGTGCGCGGCCACCGGCGGGGTGATCGGCATCAATGGCGTCGGCATCTTCCTGGGCCACAACGAGGCGGACGACCGGGCCGGCCGGGTCGAGGCCATGGCCGATCACATCGCCTACGGCGCGGAACTGGTCGGTATCGAGCACATCGGGGTCGGCTCCGACTACTCCTTCGACGCCGAGGATTTCAACCGGGAGCTGGCCGAGAATCCGGAAAGCTATTCCGAGGAGTACCTCCGCTACGGCCAATTGCGGTGGACGCCACCGGAGGATCTGCTCGGAACTTCCCCGGGGGTGCGCGGCCTGGACGCGGCGCTCGCCGCCCGCGGCTTCTCCGTAGCCGATCGGGCGGCCGTCTTCGGCGGCAACTTCGCGCGCGTGGCCCGGGAGGTCTGGCGGGATTGAGCCGGGTTACCGCACCCAGCCGCCGGCCCGCGATGTCGATAGGTGACGGCTCTTGGCCGGGCGCTGAGGCGCGGGGAGGCGGGGGAGTCTAGTCTCGATGCCGTGACTTCCCACTACGATGTCGTCGTTCTCGGCGCTGGTCCCGGCGGTTACGTCGCCGCGATTCGTGCCGCTCAACTCGGCCTGCGAACAGCGATCGTCGAGCAGAAATACTGGGGTGGCGTGTGCCTGAACGTGGGCTGCATTCCGTCCAAGGCACTGCTGCGCAATGCGGAGCTGGCCCATATCTTCACCAAGGAAGCGAAGACCTTCGGTATCTCGGGTAACGCGACCTTCGACTTCGGCGCGGCGTTCGACCGCAGCCGCAAGGTCGCGGACGGCCGGGTCAAGGGCGTCCACTTCCTGATGAAGAAGAACAAGATCGACGAGTTCGACGGGAAGGGCACCTTCACCGGCCCGAAGTCGCTCTCGGTCGCGCTCACCAAGGGCGGCACCGAGGACATCACGTTCGACAACGTGATCATCGCCGCCGGCACCGAGACCAAGCTGCTGCCGGGCACCTCGCTCTCGGCCAATGTGGTCACCTACGAGGAGCAGATCCTCACCCGCGACCTGCCGGGCTCCATCCTCATCGTGGGTGCGGGCGCCATCGGCATGGAGTTCGGCTACGTCCTCAAGAACTACGGCGTGGACGTGCGCATCGTCGAGTTCCTCGACCGCGCCCTGCCCAACGAGGACACCGACGTCTCCAAGGAGATCACCAAGGCGTACAAGAAGCTCGGCATCACCATCACCACCGGTGCGGCCGTGCAGTCCATGGACGACGACGGCTCCAAGGTCACCGTCGCCATCAAGGACAACAAGACCGGCGCCATCGAGACCGTCACCGTCGACAAGGTGCTGCAGGCCGTCGGCTTCGCGCCGCGGGTGCAGGGCTACGGCCTGGAGAACACCGGCGTCGCGCTCACCGACCGCGGCGCCATCGCCATCGACGACTACATGCGCACCAACGTCCCCGGCATCTACGCCATCGGTGACGTCACCGCCAAGCTGCAGCTCGCGCACGTCGCCGAGGCGCAGGGCGTGGTCGCCGCCGAGACCATCGCGGGCGCGGAGACCCAGGCGCTGGGCGATTACCGCATGATGCCGCGCGCCACCTTCTGCCAGCCGCAGGTCGCCTCGTTCGGCCTCACCGAGCAGCAGGCCAAGGACGAGGGCTACGACGTCAAGGTCGCCACCTTCCCGTTCACCGCGAACGGCAAGGCGCACGGCCTCGGCGACGCGCAGGGCTTCGTCAAGCTGATCTCCGACGCCAAGTACGGGGAACTGCTCGGCGGCCACCTGATCGGCCCGGACGTCTCCGAACTGCTGCCCGAGCTGACCCTGGCCCAGAAGTGGGACCTCACGGTCAACGAAGTGGCGCGCAACGTCCACACCCACCCGACCCTGTCGGAAGCCATCCAGGAAGCGATCCACGGCCTCGCCGGCCACATGATCAACTTCTGACTCCGAAGGGTCTCAGGGGCTTCGCCCCCGAACCCCTTCGAGATTTTCGCAAGACGGCCTGATGTCGGCGTAAGTCGCCGGTATCAGGCCGTTCTCGGGTAGCGATCAGTTCGCCAGGTGCAGGCGGCGGTGCAGGGCGTAGACGCGGTCGGTGAGTTCCGGGAAGGGGCCGGAGACCGGGATGGCGGGGGCCACCTCCGGGATGGCGAGGGGGCGGATCGGGCCCGCGGGGACACCGAACTCGTTGAGCCACTCGGTGAGCTGCGCGGTGGAGGTGGCGTAGACGATCGGGCCCAGGCCGACCCAGGCGTGGGCGGCCGAGCACATGGCGCAGTGTTCGCCGGAGGTGTAGACCGTGGCGGTGGCGCGCTGCTCGGGGGTGAGGTGGTCGGCCGCCCAGCGGGCCAGCTCGAATTCGGGGTGGCGGGTGGCGTCGCCGCCGGAGACGCGGTTGCGGTCCTCGGCCAGGACCTTGCCGTCCGCGTCGACCAGCAGGGAGCCGAACGGCTCGTCGCCCGCGTCCAGGGCTTCGGCGGCCAGCTCCACGCAGCGTTCGAGGTACTGCAGGTCGGTGTCGGCGGACATACGGCTCCTTAGGGGCGGTGGTAGGCGGACTGGGCCGCTTCGATGGTCGCGATATTGGATTCGAGGATGTCGATCAGGCCGATGAGCTGGTCGGCGACCCGCGCGCCCAGGTCGGTGAGGGTGTACTCGACGACCGGCGGGATGGACTGCTGGACTTCGCGATTGACCATGCCGTCGCGTTCCAGGGTCTGCAGGGTCTGGGAGAGCATGCGCTCGGAGATGCCGTCCACCCGGCGGCGCAGCGCCGAGAAGCGGTAGGGGCCCTCGCGCAGGGCGGCCAGGGCGAGCACGCCCCAGCGGCTGGCGACGTCCTGCAGGACCGGGCGGGAGGCGCAGTTGCGGGCGAAGACGTCGGCTTCCAGGGTCGGGTCGTCCGCGAAGGACTGGTCGGAAGGCCGGGCGTTCATGAGATTCAGGTTACCTGTCATTCGGGTAGCGGTTCAGGAATAGCATGTGCTTACTATTAGTTAGTACATGTCGAACGTGCAGTTCATTCCATCGAACCTGGAGGTAGTCATGACCGTCGCAGTCACCGGAGCCAGTGGTCAGCTGGGTCGCCTGGTCGTCGAGGCACTGCTGAAGGACGGGTCGCAGCCCGTGGTCGCCGTGGTCCGCGATCCGGCCAAGGTGGCCGATCTGGCCGAGCGCGGCGTCGAGGTGCGGGTCGCGAGCTTCGATGATCCGGCGGCGCTGGAACGCGCCTTCCAGGGCGTCGACCGGGTACTGCTGATCTCCGGCAACGAGTTCGGCAAGCGCGTCGCCCAGCACACCAATGTGCTGCGCGCCGCCGAGGCCACGGGCGTGAAACTGCTGGCCTACACCAGCATTCCGCGGGCCGACCGCAATCCGCTGATCCTCGCTCAGGAGCACATCGGCACCGAGGCGGTGCTGGCCGGGGCGAGTATCCCGACCACCCTGCTGCGCAACGGCTGGTACTGGGAGAACTACACCGGCGGTCTGGGGCACGCCGTCGCGAGCGGCGTGCTGCACGGCGCGGCCGGGGACGGCAAGGTGTCCGGCGCGGCGCGGGCGGACTACGCCGAGGCGGCCGCCCGGGTGCTCACCACCGACGGGCACGAGGGCCGGGTGTACGAGCTCGGCGGCGACGAGACGCTCTCGTATGCCGAACTGGCGCAGGTGATCTCGGAGGTTTCCGGCACGCCGGTGCGTTACGAGGATCTGCCGCAGCAGGATTACGCGGCCGCTCTGCAGGGCGCGGGCCTGGACGCCGGCTACGCGGCGGTGCTGGCCGACGCCGACGCCGGGATCGCGGGCGGCATCCTGGCCGTCGACTCCGGCGACCTGCAGCGGCTGCTGGGCCGCCCGTCGACCCCGGTGGCCGAGGTGTTCCGGGCGGCGCTGAACTGATCGAGCGGGCGGGGCGGGCTCAGTACCAGTTGTGGGCCTGCCAGAACGCCCAGGCGTTGTTCGGGCTGCCGTAGCGTTCGACCATGTAGCGGTAGGCCCAGCGCAATTGGGTGAGCGGGTTGAACATCCAGTCCGGGCCCTCGCTGAACATCTTGTGCGCGGGGAGGGCCTGGGGCAGGCCGTAGGCGCCCGAGGTCGGATTGATCGCGAACACCTGCCAGTCGCTCTCGCGGGTGATGATGTGGTTGAACGAATCCCACTGATCGAACGGGACCATGAAGCGGGACATGGTCTGCAGCGCGGGCTTGGAGTAGTGCTGCGCCGAGCCGACCAGCTGTAGCAGGGAGGCCGGATCGACCGGCAGTGCGGCCGGGATCCCGGTGTCGGAGACGGGGTTGGCGACCTCGGTGCGCGCGTCGGCGCGGACGACGCCGACGGTCAGTGGCGCGAGAGCCGCCATGAGGAGTCCGAGCACGGTGACTCGGATCGTTCGCTGGGGGCAGCGGGAGTGCTGGGAAGCTGGCAACGCCTCGTCCTTCCGTGTCGTTCACGAAAAAACAGACCCGATCGACTTCCAATCAGAAACCGACCGTACGCCCCTCAACTTCGCCGACCGGGTCAGCGACACGCGGTGAAGCACCTGATCGGAGTGGATTCGCCGGTCAGCGGGCCCGGCCGCGCAACAGTTCCCGCTCGCTGTCATTGGCGGTGAGTTCGCCCGCCCGCCCGAAAGCCGCACGCGCCTCGGCGCTCCGGCCGAGCCGTTCCAGCAGGTCCCCGCGGACCGCGTGCAGCAGGTGATATCCGTCGAGCTCCCCGGCGATCGCGTCGATCAACTCCAGGCCGGCTGCGGGCCCGTGCACCATGGCCACCGCCACCGCCCGGTTCAACTCCACGACCGGAGACGGAAAGCGTTGCACGAGTACGGCGTACAGCCCGGCGATGCGCCGCCAGTCGGTGTCGGCGGCGGTCGGGGCCACGGCGTGCACCGAGGCGATGGCGGCCTGCAGGGCGTAGCGACCGGGCGGCAGACCGCGCATCCGGTTCGCGGTGTGGGCCCGCGCCAGCGCCGCCAGTCCGCGTTCGATGTACAGCCGGTTCCATCGGGATCGGTCCTGATCGGGCAGCAGTACCGGGCCGCCGCCGGAGTCGCTGCGGGCCGTCGTGCGCGAGGCCTGCAATTCGAGGAGCGCCGCGAGGCCGAGCGCCTCGGGCTCCGCGGGCAGCAGCCCGGTCAGGATGCGGGCCAGGCGCAGGGCGTCCTCGCACAGTTCGGCGCGCACCCAGCGTTCCCCGGAGGTGGCCGCGTAGCCCTCGTTGAAGATCAGGTAGATCACTTCGAGCACCGAGTCCAGCCGCGCGGCCAGCTCCGGGCCCTCGGGCACCTCGAAGGGGATGCGCTTCGCGGCGATGGTGCGTTTGGCGCGCACGATCCGTTGCGCCACCGTCGATTCCGGGACCAGGTAGGCGCGCGCGATCTCGGTGGTGGTCAGCCCGCCCACCATGCGCAGCGTGAGCGCGGCCCGCGCCGGGGGTGTGAGCACCGGGTGGCAGGCGGTGCAGATCATGCGCAGGAGATCGTCGGCGATGGCCGGTTCCGGTTCGCCCACGGGCGATTCCGCGAGGACGGCTTCGCGCCCGAGCAACTCCAGCTTGCGCGCGAAGTTCGCGTCGCGCCGAATGCGGTCCACCGCGCGGTGTTTGGCGGTGAGCATGAGCCAGCCGCCCGGGTTCGGCGGGACGCCCGCGGCGGGCCACTGTTCGAGCGCCGCCACCAGGGCGTCCTGCGCGAGCTCCTCGGCGGTGGCGATATCCCCGACCAGGCGGGTCAGGCCCGCGACCAATCGGGGCCACTCGATGCGCCAGGCCGCCTCCACGGCCCGGCGGGCGCGCTCCTCCGGCGAGCGGCGCGCGGGGTTCACGCGCCGCTCACTCGGATCGCGCGAACCCCGCGCGGCTGCCGCGGATTCAGTTCTGGCCCTCCAGTTGCCGCACCTCGACCTCGATCTCCCATTCGGGTCCGTGCACGCGCAGGAACCGGGAGGCCCATTCGGCGGCCTCCTCCGGGGAACGGGTCTGCAGCAGCAGGTAGCCGCCGATGATCTCCTTGGATTCGGTGAATGGACCATCCATGACGGTCTGCGTGCCACCGGACTGCCGGATCCGGGTGCCCTCCTCGACCGGGCGCAGGCCCGCGGTGTCGAGCAGCACGCCGGCCTTGGTCATCTCCTCGATGATCTCGTTGACCCGCGCGATCAGTTCGTCGCCGGGTCCGTCCGCGGGCATCTGGGCGGGGTCCAGGCGAATCAGCACCAGGTGTCGCATAGTCGAATCCTCCTTCGGGTGGGGATCGTGTTTCGACCCTCGCCTACTCCTCGAACGGGGTGGGGTGGAATCGACATCTCCGGTGCGAAATTCTCAGACCCACTGCACCAGCTGGATGACGATCCCGTTGGGGTCCAGCGCCTGGAAGTAGCGCTCGCCCCACGGTTCGGTCTCGATGGGCGTCACGATCGGCACGCCCTCGCCCCGCACGCGAGCGTATTCGGCATCGATGTCATCGACCACGAAGACCACCAGCAGGCCCTGCCCGGCGCTGCCCGCGATGCGGTCCGGTTTGAAGCTGCCGAGGCCGGTGCGCAGGTAGATGACGTCGAAGCCGGCGTCGGGCCGGGTCAGGTTGACGAAGCCGTCGGCGGACATCTTCTCGGTGAAGCCGAAGTGGTCGATGAGGAACTTCGCCGAGGCGGTCTCGTCGGGCACGTTCAGGGAGATCGCGGATGCGGTGACGTTCAAGGGTCCTCCTAGGTGGTGCCGATTAACTCTGTACTTAGTACGCTGTACTTTGTACGTAAATTCCCGGCGGGATGCAAAGTGATGACCGTCACATGGATACGATCGGCGGCGGAGGTGACGCGAATGGCCGCGAAAGGCGCGGAACGCAGCAGCGCGGGAGACCCGGTGCGAACCCTGGAACTGCTCTGGCGCGAGCCCGGCTCCGGCGGTTCGGCGCGCGGGCCCAAACAGCGCACCACGGTGGACGCCGTCGTCGCGGCCGCCATCGGCATCGCCGATGCCCAGGGGCTGGCCGCGCTCACCATGCGCTCGGTCGCCGCCGCGCTCGGCATCACGCCGATGTCCACCTACACCTATGTGCCCGGCAAGTCGGAACTGCTGGACCTCATGCTCGACACGGTCTACCAGGGCATGGACCGCCACGATGTGAACGGAATGGGCTGGCGGGAGCGGGTTTCCACGATCGCCGCCGAGAACCGGGCCATGCTGGCGGCGCATCCGTGGGTGGCGTATCTGCCCACCACGCGCCCGCCGCTGGGGCCCGGGGTGGCCGCGAAGTACGACCACGAACTGCGTGCCTTCGACGGCCTCGGGCTCACCGATCTCGACATGGATGCCGCGCTCACGTACGTGCTGGGGTTCGTGACCTCCACCGCGCAGCTCGCGATCGACGCCGCGGGGGCGGCCGCGGAAAGCGGGCAATCCGACCAGGATTGGTGGGAGCGCGCGGCCCCGTTGCTGGCCCGGGTGTTCGACACCGAGCGCTACCCCTTGGCGGCGCGGGTCGGGGAGGCGGCCGGACAGGCGCACGACAGCGCCTACAGCGCGGACCACGCCTACGAATTCGGCCTGGCCCGGGTCCTCGACGGGCTGGCGGCGCTGATCGAGAAGCCCTGGTGAGCTGATCGAGAGCACAGCTGAACTGATCGAGAAGCGCTGAGCGCGGCTGTCTCTTACGCGAACCTGGCACAGACCGACCGGGACGATGGTCTCAATTTCGCCGCACGGAGCGGCGGGTGGCGGCAGAATTTCAGCTATGCCCCGATCGGCCCCGGCAATCGTTGCCGCCGAAACCTTCACCAGGGCAGCGCAGCCGGTGCTTCCCGTCGGGGAGGGACTGGTCCTGCGGCCGTGGCTGCGGCGCGACGGCCCCGAGGTGTACGCGGCATTCCAGGATCCAGCTATCGCCCGCTGGCATGTGCGCACCGCCGACACCGTGGAGGAGGTCGGGGACTGGGTGGACTCGTGGGCGCGGTCGTGGAGCGGCGGCGCCGCGGCGAATTGGGCGGTCGCGGACAGCCGTAGCGGCCGTCTGATGGGCCGCGCCTCGCTGCATCACATGGAGTTGTGGCATGGCGAGGCGGAGGTCGCGTACTGGGTGGTGCCGGCGGCCCGGGGTCGCGGCATCGCGCCGCGGGCGGTGGAGGCGCTGGTCGGCTGGGCCTTCGAGGTGGCCGGATTCCATCGCCTCGAACTACGGCATTCCGTGCACAACGCCCAATCCTGCCGCGTCGCCTGCAAATCCGGCTTCGTGCTGGAAGGCATCAACCGCAGCGCGGGCCTGCACACCGACGGCTGGCACGATATGCACCTGCACGCCCGCATCCAGCCGACCCGCCCCACCGAACCGGCTTTCGCACGCCATCTTCCGTACGACGCGGTCCCCTACGACACGGCCCCGGGCGACGCCGTCCCGGAGCCCGCCACCCAGCCCGTCTATCGGCTCCCGCGCCGTTGAGCCCTCGCGCCTTCGAGCCGCCGCCACCCGCTAGTGGTCGGTTTCGATGCGCAGCGCGGTGATGGTGCTGGCCAGGCCCTCGTACTGGTTGGTGAGCAGCACGATCTCGATGAGCCGCTGCTCGTCGTAGTGCGCGGCCAGGGCCTGCCAGGTGGCGTCGTCGAGGTCACGGGTAGTGACCAGCTGGTCGACGGCGGTGAGCAGGGCGCGTTCCTTGTCGGTCCAGCCCGCGGCGGCGGGTCCCTCGCGCAGCCGGTCCAGGATTTCCGGGGTGACGCCCGCCCGCCGTCCCAGCCGGATGTGGTGGTCGGTTTCGTATTCGCATTCGCGCAGGTGCGCGACGCGCAGAATGACCAGTTCGGATTCGTAGCGTCGCAGTTTGCCGCCGGGCATGAGCCGCCCGGAGAAGTGCAGCCAGCCGCGGAACAGACCGCCGGTGCGGCCGAGCGTGCTGAACAGGTGGGCGTCGTCCGTACCGGCGGCGCGGGAAAGCGCCTGCCAGACAACCCAGTTGACCGGTCCGAGCTCCCGCAGACGGCCGGGAGCGATGCGTGGCTTCGTCGACACCATGGCTCCAGTCAACACCCTGTCTGGGCCACCCGCCAGGCCATCGCGGTGCGAGCCGCGATCATTCGCGCACCGCACGAGCGAGTCTGGTGAGTTCCAGGGCTCGGCGGGCGCGGGTGAGGACGTGGGCCCGGGAGCTGGCGAGGTGCGCGAGCAGGGTGCGCAGGGCGGTGTCGAGGTCGTCCGAGAGCAGGTGTTCGGCGATGGCGATGTGGTCGTCGGCCATGGCGGCGATGCGACCCGGCGTGGGGATGTCCAGGGCGCGCACGGGGCGGACCCGGGCCTGGACCGCCGAGAGCGCGTCGGCCAGTGCGGCATTGCCCGCGGCGAGCAGCAGGGCGGTGTGGAAGCGCTCGTCCGCGGCGATGAGATCGGCGTCGGGTTCGGGTGGCTGGTCGCGCAGGTCGCGCCAGAATTCGAGTTCCCGCCGGACCGCGGCCGAGTCGAGCCGCAGGCCGCCGGGGGACGGGGCCGTGGCGGTGCTGGAGGGCGGTGTGGCACCGGGCGATGCGGACGCGGTGGACGCTGCGGCGGCGGCCGTGATCGGTGCACCGGGTCCGGCCGATGCCACGGTCAGGGCACCGGGGAAGCCGGTCGCCGTGGCTTGCAGCCGCTGAATTCCCCGGGCCTCCAGCACGATTCGGAGTTCGTACAGGTCGCCCAGGTCATCGACCCGAGGCCGGTACGGGTACAGGCCGTCGGGGTGGCGTTCCAGCAGCCCGTCGGACAGCAGCCGGGCCAGCGCCTCCCGGACGGGGGTGCGGGAGACGCCGTACGCCTCGGCGAGCCGTTCCTCGCCGAGCCGTTCGGTCGGCACCAGCACCCCGGCCGCGAGATCCTGCTGGAGCGCGCGGTAGACCCGCTCCGACAACGGAATACGCCCCCTGCGCGCGTTCACGCCGCCGTCCGATCAGATCGCCATGGCCAGGCGCACCGCGGATTCCGCGCCCGCGCCGCCCTCCCCGGAGGAGGTGACGCGGCCCGAGCGCAGCACGTAGAACTGTTGCGCGGCCTGCAGGGCGAAACCGATGTGCTGTTCCACCAGCAGCACGCTCAGGCCGCCGCGGGCGGTGAGATCGATGATGGTGCGCTCGATCTCGGCGACCACCGACGGCTGGATGCCCTCGGTCGGCTCGTCCAGGATCAGCAGTTTCGGTTCGGTGATGAGGGCGCGGGCGATGGCCAGCTGCTGGCGCTGACCGCCGGAGAGCAGTCCGGCCTTGCGGGACAGCAGTTCCCGAAGCGCCGGGAACAGGTCCAGGGCTTCGGCGATGAGTTCCTTGCCCTTGGCCCGGCCGTCGGCCACCACCTGCAGGTTCTCCAGTGTGGACAACTGTGGAAAACTCTGCTGCCCCTGCGGCACGTACGCGATGCCGCGCTTGACCCGCCGCGACGGCGACATCTTGGTGATGTCCTCGCCGCCGAAGCGGATCTTCCCGGACTTGGCGGGCAGCAGGCCGACCGCCGCGCGCAGCAGCGAGGTCTTGCCGGCCCCGTTGTGGCCCATGATGGCGGCCACGCCGTTGTCCGGAACCGTCAGGGACACACCGTGAATCACTTCGGTCCGGCCGTATCCGGTGTGTAGGTCAACGAGTTCCAGCATTCGTGGCCTCCTTCGCGTCGTCCGATTCCGGCTCCGGGCCGGCGGTGGTGTGCTCCTCGGCGGCGGTGGCCTCGGCGGGCGGCAGCTCACCGGCCGCGGCGGTGCCGAGGTAGACCTCCTGCACCTTCGGATCGGCCTGTACCTGCTCCACCGTGCCCTCGCTGAGCACCCGGCCGCCCGCGAGCACCGTCACCGAGCTGGCGAACGCGCGCATGAAGTCCATGTCGTGCTCGACCACGATGACCACCCGCTCACCGCCGATGCGGCGCAACAGGTTTCCGGTCTCCTCGCGTTCCTCGGTGCTCATACCCGCCACCGGTTCGTCCAGCAGCAGTACCGACGCGTTCTGCACCAGCAGCATGCCGATCTCGAGCCACTGCTTCTGGCCGTGCGCGAGCACCCCGGCGGGCTGGTCGCGCAGCGCGGTGAGCCCAATGGTCTCGAGCGCCTCCTCGATGGCGGGCAGCACGGACTTGCGCCGCCGCAGCAGGGTGAGCGCCGAGCGTCCCGCGCCCGCCGCGATATCGAGGTTCTGCAGCACGGTGAGCTGTTCGAACACGCTCGCGGTCTGGAAGGTGCGGCCCACGCCCAGGCGCGCGATCTGATGCACCTTGCGGCCGATGAGTTCGGCGCCGGTCTTCTGGGCCGAACCGGTCGCTGGAACCAAGCCGGTGATGGCGTCGATGAGGGTGGTCTTGCCCGCGCCGTTGGGTCCGATGAGGAACCGCAGATCACCTTGCAGGACGGTGAGATCCACGTCGGAGACGGCCTTGAAGCCGTCGAAACTCACCGAGAGGCCGCGGATTTCGAGGTATTCGCTGTCCATGCCGGCGTTGCCGCCGAGCTTCGGTTCGGGTGTGGTCATCGGGCTTCCACCTTCTGCTCGGCCGTGGCGGGCTCGGCTTCGGCCCGCGGCTCGGTGTCGGCGGCGGGTTCGGGTTCGGCGGGCGCCGGGGCGGTGCCGGCGGCCCCGGCAGGTCGCCACCGCTCCAGCAGCCGCTTGGCCATCGGCCCGAATCCGGCCAGCCCGGCCGGGATGAAACCGACCACCACGATGAACAGCGCACCCTGGAAGTAGGTCCACGCCGAGGGGAAGTTCTCGGAGAACGTGGTCTGCGCCCAGGCCACGCCGATCGCGCCCAGCACCGGCCCGAGCAGGGTGGTGCGGCCGCCGATGGCGACGCCGATCAGGAACGCGATGGACGGGACCACGCCGATGTCGGCGGGGGAGATGATCCCGACGATCGGGGTGAACAGCGCGCCCGCGATGCCCGCGAAGAACGCGGCCACCACGTAGGCGACGATCTTGATATTGGCCGGGTCGTAGCCGAGGAAGCGAACCCGCTCCTCCTGATCACGCACGGCGACGAGCAGTTCCCCGTACCGGCTGTGCATCAGCTGTCGCGCCACCGCCACCACCGCGAGCAGCGTGGCCGCCGCGATGAAGAACAGCATGCGCCGGTTCACCGGATCGTCGAGGCGGAAACCGAAGAACGAGCGGAAGTCGCTCAAACCGGTGAAGCCGCCGATGGTCTGCTGCCCGGTGAGCAGGATCGCCAGCGCCGCGGCCAGCGCCTGGCTCAGGATCGCGAAGTACGCGCCCTTGACCCGGCGCTTGAAGACGCCGAAGCCGAGGACCGCGGCCAGCGCCGCGGGCAGCACCAGGATGCTCAGGATCGCCACCGGAGCGGACTCGAAAGGCCGCCAGTACGCGGGCAATTCGGGCACACCGGCGATGACCATGAACTCCGGCACGTCCTCGTGCGCCTTGGCGGCGTCGGCCATCTGCAGGTGCATGGCCATGATGTACGCGCCGAGCCCGAAGAACACGCCCTGGCCGAGGGTGAGCATGCCGCCGCGGCCCCACGCCAGGCCGATGCCGACCGCGACGATGGCGAAGCACAGGAACTTGGCGAGCAGGCTCAGCCGGAAATCGCTGAGCATCGCGGGCGCGAGCCCGAACAGCACGATGGCGGCGATGGCGAAGCCGCCCAGGGCTTTCAACGAAGAGCTGGCGCTCAGGCGCCCGATGGTGGTCATGCCAGACTCCTCGTCCGGACGGTGAACAGACCCTGCGGGCGGACCTGCAGGAAGATCACGACCACGATGAAGACGATCACCTTGGCGACCGTCGCCGTGGTCGAGTATTCGACGAACGAATTCAGCAGCCCCATACCGAAGGCCGCGATCACGGTGCCCTTGATCTGTCCCAGGCCGCCGATCACGACCACCAGGAACGCGTCCACCAGATACGACTGCCCGATGGTGGGGCTGGTGGAACCGATCAGGGTCAGGGCGACACCGGCCACGGCAGCCAGTCCCGACCCGATGAAGAAGGTGCTCACGTCGGTGAGACGGGAAGAGACGCCGGAGGTTTCGGCCAGGCTGCGGTTCTGCACCACCGCCCGGATGCGCCGGCCCAGCGGGGTCGTCTTGAGCGCGGTGGCCAGCGCGATCACCGCCGCCACGGCCAGCACCAAGATGAAGATGCGGGTCTTGGGCACCACGGTGCCCGCGATGCCGATGCCGCCGGTCAGCCATTCGGGCGCGACCACGTTCTTGGCGGGGGCGCCGAAGATGTCGCGCACCGCCTGCTGCAGCACCAGCCCGACACCGAAGGTGACCAGCAGGGTGTCCAGCGGGCGGTCGTACATCCAGCGGATGAGCCCCATTTCCAGGGCGGCGCCCAGCAGACCGCCGACCAGGAAACCGACGAACAATGACACGATCAGGGCCACGCCCGTCGCCGAGATCAACTGCTCCACGACGTAGGTCGTGTAGCACCCGGCCATGATGAATTCGCCGTGCGCCATATTGATGACGCCCATCTGACCGAAGGTCAATGACAGGCCCAGCGCGGCGAGCAGCAGGATCGAGCCGAGACTCAGACCCGTGAACAGCTGTCCGACAGCGACGTCCATGTGAGATACCTCGTGAGTTCTATTGGTGGAGAACGCCGTACGGCTGGTGCGGTGCGCGGGGTGGCGCGCGCCGCACCAGCCGCCCCTCATCGGCGGCCGCCGGAAGTTACTTGAGGCCCTTGGCCCAGTCGTAGTTCTTCAGGTACGGGTCCGGCTGCACGGCCTTGCCGGAGTCCCACACGGTGTAGATGAGCCCGTCGGGGTGGATCTCGCCGATGCGGGCGGTCTTGGTGATGTGGTGGTTGGAGCCGTCGATGGTGACGGTGCCCTCCGGGGCGTCGAAGCTGACACCGTCGGCGGCCTGCTGAATGTCGGCCACCGCGAACGACTTCGCCTTCTCGACGGTGTTCTTCCACAGGAAGACCGAGGTGTAGGCGGCCTCCATCGGGTCGGAGGTGGGCTTGGCGGCGCCGAAGGCGGCCTTGTACGCCGCGACGAACGCCTTGTTCTGCGGGGTGTCGACGGTCTGGTAGTAGTTCCAGGCGGTCAGCTGGCCCGCGACGTTCTGCACGCCGACGCCGCCGACCTCCTCCTCGGCGATGGACACCGAGACCACCGGCATCTCGGCGGCTTTCAGGCCCGCGTTGGCGTACTCGCGGAAGAAGGCCACGTTGGAATCGCCGTTGAGGGTGTTGAACACCGCGCCCGCCTTGGCGTTGCGGACCTTGTTGACGATTGTGGAGAAATCGGTGGAGCCCAGCGGCGCGTAGTCCTCGCCCTTGATCTCGATGCCGTTGGCCTTGGCGTAGGCCTTGATCTCCCGGTTGGCGGTCTGCGGGAAGACGTAGTCCGAACCCACCAGGTAGAGGGAGGTGATGCCCTTCTGCTTCAGGTAGTCCAGCGCGGGGATGATCTGCTGGTTGGTGGTGGCGCCGGTGTAGAAGATGTTCTTCGAGTCCTCGAGGCCCTCGTACTGAACGGGGTAGTACAGCAGCGAGTTCAGCGATTCGAATTTGGGCTTCATGGCCTTGCGGGACGCGGAGGTCCAGCCGCCGAACACCGCGGCCACGCAGTCGGAGCTGACCAGCTTCTCGGCCTTCTCGGCGAAGGTTTTCGGGTCCGACGCGCCGTCCTCGAGCACCACCTCGATCTTCTTGCCGAGCACGCCGCCCGCCGCGTTGATCTGATCCACCGCCAGCTTGGTGGCATTGGCGACGGTGACCTCACTGATGGCCATGGTGCCGGTCAGCGAGTGCAGCGAACCGATCTTGATGGTGTCCTTGGAGGTGTCCACGCAGGACTTGGCATTGGATCCGGACGCGGTGTCGCTGTCGCGCGACCCGCAGCCGGCGACCATGACGGCGGACAGCGCCAACGCGGTCGGAATGGTGATCGCCTTCATCAGGCGGGAAGCCCTGTCCCGGCGGGAAGAGTCGTGCATGGGGCGGATCCTTCGGTTCACATGTTCGGCGACGTCGGCTGCGCCGCTTGCGAATACCGCCGCGTATACAGCGGCTGTATTCGTGAAACGAAAGGTAAACGTGAAGTGTTGCGCCGGAATGACTCTCGATTAATGTCCGATTTCCAGTGTTTCCCAGGTGTGAATTTCTGCTCACCGCAACGCAATTCGTTCGGCGTAAAGAACCCATCACCGCAGGTCAGGGCGGATGAAACGACACGAGCCGGGGCCAGTGGAACCTGGCACCGGCTCGACGTGGTCGGTGAGATCGCTCAGTAGCAGTACTGGTCGCCGTAGCGGTCGGTGCGGCAGTCCTGCTGCCAGGGTCCATCCGTCCTGACGATCGTCGTCCGTGGTGCTCGCGCCGGCGGCGCTGCCGGTGCCGCCGCCGATCAGCGCGCCGCGACCTCGACCGCCTCCGGATGCGCGACCAGCTTGGTGCCGTTGTCCTCGATGCTCGGGTGCATGGGTCCCCGAATCGGTCACTGAATGATGTACGGCGAGATGGAACTTCGGTGCTCGCTGATGTCGAGAGATTTGCCGAGCGGCGGGAATGCGCGCTGCGGGCAGTTCGAACGTTCGCAAACCCGGCAACCGGCACCGATGGGAGTCGCTTTGGGCTCGTTGAGGTCCAGGCCGTCGGCGTAGACGGTGCGACCGGCGTGGCGCAATTCGCAGCCGAGGCCGATAGCGAAGGTTTTGCTGGGTTCGCCGTAGCGGGTGGCGCGGCGTTCCACGGTGCGGGCCACCCAGAGGTATTTGCGGCCGTCGGGCATCTGGGCGATCTGGGTCATGATCTTCGCGGGGTAGGCGAAGGTCTCGTAGACGTTCCACAGGGGGCAGGTGCCGCCGCTGGAGGAGAAGTGGAAGCCGGTCGCGGACTGGCGTTTCGACATGTTGCCGGCGCGGTCCACGCGGACGAAGGAGAACGGCACGCCGCGGAGTTTGGGGCGTTGCAGGGTGGACAGGCGGTGGCAGATGGTCTCGTAGCTCTGGGTGAAGAAGGCCGACAGGCGTTCGATGTCGTAGCGGAAGTCCTCGGCCACCTCGTGGAAATGGGTGTACGGCAGCACGGTCGCGGCCGCGAAATAGTTGGCCAGGCCCAATTTCGCCAGCACGATCGACTCCTGGCTGGAGAAATTGCCCTCGGCCACCAGCTTTTCGATGAGGTCGCCGCATTCCAGATAGGCGAGTTCGGCGGCGAGTTTGAACACGCGCTGGCCGCCGGAGAGGTGCGGGGCGATTTCGAGGCGGCGGCCGATCGGGTCGAAGCGGTGCAGGACGCCGTCGCCGAGGTCGATGCGTTCGACGATCTGGACGCCGTGCGCGTCGGAGAGGCGACGCGGGATCTCGCGTTTCAGATCCCCGCCGTGGAAACGCATGCGATGCGTGAGTTCCTCGGCCGCGGTGTCCAATTCGTGAATGTAGTTCTGGCGCTGATAGAAGTAGTCGCGCACTTCCTCGTGCGGTTTCGAGATGGCGGCCGAACCGCTGCCGTCGGCGAACCGGTCCTCGGTGGCGGCGGCCAGCTGGGCGGTGGTGTTGCGGTAGCGGCGGTGCATGTTCACCATGGCGCGCGCCAGGCCCGGATGCGCGGACACCATTTCGGCGATCTCCTGCGCGTCGGCCTCCACCCCGAGTTCCTGATCCATCACGACCTCCTGGAGTTCGGCGATGAGCCGGGTGTCGTCCTGGGAGGAGAAGAAGCCGGCGTCGACGCCGAAGACTTCGCTGATGCGCAGCAATACCGGTACGGTGAGCGGGCGCACGTCGTGTTCGATCTGATTGAGATAGCTAGCCGAGATCTCGAGCTTCTTGGCCAGCGAGACCTGACTCAAACCGCGCTCGGTGCGCAGCTGACGCAGCCGCGCTCCGACGTAAGTCTTGGCCATGCGCCCAAGTTTATTGGCGAATTCGCATCCCTGCCAATGGCAGGATTAGCAGACCCGCTGAGCAATGCGTCACACCGATGTCGGTAGCCCGGGTTACCGTCGGGAAATGCTCTTGTCCGAGGTGGTCGAAGCATCAGGTGCCGTGCGGGCGACATCGTCCCGCAAGAACAAGATCAATATCTTCGCCGAGCTGCTGAAACGGGCCGAGCCGGGGGAATTGGCGCAGGTCGTGGCATGGCTGTCCGGTGAGCTGACCCAGGGCCGGATCGGCACCGGGTGGCGGACGCTGACCGGGCTCGAGGTGGCGTCGGCGACCGCCCCCACCCTGACCGTGGAAACCGTGGACGACGTCTTCGAGGAGCTTTCCGGAGTGCGCGGCTCCGGGTCGGCCGCGCGGCGGCAGGAACTGCTGGCCGCCCTGTTCGGAGCCGCCACCCGGGACGAGCACGACTTCCTGATCCGCCTGCTCACCGGGGAGATGCGGCAGGGGGCGCTGACCGCGATCGTCGCCGAAGCCGTGGCCGTCGCCTTCGACGTGCCGATCGCCGCGGTCCGGCGGGCGCACATGCTGTCCGGTCAGCTGCCGGTCACCGCGGTCGCGGCCCGCACCGGCGGGGCCGCGGCCCTCGACGGGTTCCGGCTGCGGGTCGGGCGGGCCATCCAGCCGATGCTGGCCTCGCCCGGCGCCAGCCTCGAGGAGGCGGTGGCCGAATTCGACGGGCAGGTCAGCGTCGAGCACAAGATGGACGGCGCGCGCATTCAGGTGCACCGTGACGGCGACCGGGTGTGGGTGTTCACCCGGACGCTGCGCGACATCACCGCGAGCGTTCCCGAATTGGTGGAACTGGTGCGGAAATTGGATTGCGCCAGTGTGGTGCTCGACGGAGAAACCCTGGCGCTCAACGATTCCGGGCGGCCGCGGCCGTTCCAGGAGACCATGAGCCGCTTCGGCGCGACCGTCGCGCAGGAACTGCTGCTGCACCCGTACTTCTTCGACTGCCTGCATCTGAACGGCGAGGATCTGCTCGACGCGCCGCTGCGGGATCGCCGCCGGGCGCTCACCGAGGTGGCCGGGGGTCTCGGCATCCCGGCGCTGATCGCCCCCGACCTCGAGGCCGCCGCCGAATACTTCGACGGCGCGCTCGCCGCGGGGCACGAGGGCATCATGATCAAATCCCTGGACGCCCCCTACGCGGCGGGCCGTCGCGGGCGGGCCTGGCAGAAGATCAAACCCACCCACACCCTCGACCTGATCGTGCTGGGCGCGGAATGGGGTTACGGCCGCCGCACCGGCTATCTGTCGAATCTCCATCTGGGCGCGCGGGATCCGCGGGGCGGGCCGCCGATCATGGTCGGCAAGACCTTCAAGGGGCTCACCGACGCCCTGCTCCACTGGCAGACCAGTGAATTCCCGCGCCACGAACGCGATCGCGACGCGAATACCGTCTATCTCCACCCGGAACTGGTGGTCGAGATCGCCTTGGACGGCGTGCAGACCAGTCCCCGCTATCCCGGCGGAGTAGCCCTCCGCTTCGCGCGCGTCGTCCGCTATCGCCCCGACAAGGAACCCCAGCAGGCCGACACCATCGACACCATCCGGGCTCTGCTACCCGTGACGAAATAGGGGCTGCGGGGGCGAATCCCCGGTGAGAGCCCCGAGAGCTGGGCCGCTCACAGGGGATTCACAGCGGAAAACCGGGTCGCTCCGAGATTCGTATCGCACGATTCGGAGGTCGGGCTTCGGCGGACGGTTGTCAGGTGACGGGCCGTCGCAGGAACTGCCACCGCATCTCCCACGCGGAATTCCCTGCGCGCTCCGTGCCCTCCGCCGGCTCGACGGTGGATTGCGCATGGTCCACCTGTGTGGCCGGTGGTGCCCCGCCCCCTCGCCGGGTACCACCGGCCGCGGTCATTGCTCGCGGCGGTCAGGATTCGTAGTCGTGGGTGCCGGTGAGGTTCGGCAGCCGGCGCCGGCCCGCCGCGAGTTCGCCCGCGAGATCCTCGTAGGCGATGGCCAATTCGGTGAGCCGCACGGCGGCGTCGAGCATGGTGTTGTCGGGCGACATGGCCAGGGTCAGGTAGGCCAGGGCGGAGAACTGGGCCAGCCGGTCCACCACGGTGCCGACGGTCTCGGTGTGCAGGTGCGCGTCGCGGGCGGCCTTGGGCATCTCGGCCGCGACCCAGCAGTCGATATCGTGCACCAGGCGGGCCCGGTCGTGGTCGATGCGGTTGGTGCCATCGGCGGAGGTGAGCCGCCGCTCGTGCAGGTCCGCGAGTAATCCGGCGCAGCGCAGTACCGGATGGTCGTCGGGGGGCAGGCCGCGGCAGGCCTGCAGCAGGAGGTGTTTCGGCGGGAGCGCATGCACGGCCGACATCCTGCCCCTCGAATGTCTCCGAACGGCAACGACATTCGGTGCCACATTGCCCTCCAGGGGTTGCATCCGGTGCCGTGACGTGCAGTGATGGTGGGGTGATCGTCACCGTGACCATGAACCCCGCCTACGACATGACCTACCGGGTGGAGCATTTCGAGCGTGGTCGCGCGCATCGGGTGCACTCGGTGGACCAGCGGCTGGGCGGGCGTGGCATCAATGTCACGCGGGTGCTCAACCAGTTGGGCAAGTACGCCCGCGCCACCGGCTTCTCCGATCACTCCTTCGCGGCGGCGGCCGAACTCGAGATGCCGGTGGACTTCGTGCACGCGCTGCCGTGGGTGCGGCGCACCGTGGTGATCAGCGAGTCCGACGACGGCACCGCCACCGCGCTGTGGGAGCCGGGGCCGCGGGTCACCGAGCCGCGCGCGGTGGACCAGTTGCGGGTGCGGGTGGCGGGGCTGCTCTCGGATATGAGCGGGCTGGTCATCTCCGGTTCGCTGCCGAGCGGGGTGAGCGCGGGGCTGCCCGCCGAGCTGGCCCGCACCGCCATCGCCCGGGGCGTGCCCACGATCTGCGATTGTGACGGTCAGACACTGGAATTGGCGGCGCGGGTGCCGGGCATCGTGCTCACGCCGAACGTCGAGGAGCTGGAACGGCTGACCGGCCGCCCGGCGGGGACCGTTCCGGAGATCCTGGCGGCCGTGGATCCGCTGATCGCGGACGGCGTGGGCGCGGTGGTGGTGACCCGCGGCGGCGACGGCATGGTGGCGGTGACCCCGACCCGGGCCTGGACCGCCGCGCTGCCGAAGCCGCTGGCGGGCAACCCCACCGGGGCGGGGGACGCGGCGGTGGCGGCCATCATCGCCACGCTGGCCGCCGAGACCGCGCCCGACTGGCCGGTGCTGCTCGCCGACGCGGTCGCCACCTCGGCGGCGGCCGTGGTGATCCCGGTCGCGGGCGAGATCGACCGGGTGCTGCGGGATCGGCTGCTGCCCACCGTGCGGGTGCGGGAACTGGAGACGGCCGCGGTCCGCCCGTAGACCGCGGGAAACAGACCCGGCGGCGTGGTGGCCCGATCGGGGGATGACTCGGGGTTACGTTGGGGGAGTGTCGGACCTGGAGACTCAACCCGATCGAGGGGCGGGTGTCGGGAATGGATATCGCATGCCGCGGGTGGTGCGCGCGGCGCAGGTGCTCGCCGTGGGCATGGGCGGGTTGGGCGTGCTGTGCGTGGCGGCCTCGGGCTGGTTGATGGGTTCGACGGCGGCCATCGCGACCGGGGTGCCGTTCGTCCCGGCGCTGCTGCTCGCGCTGGTGGGGTTGACCTTCAATTCCGAGGGGCAGGCGATCCGGGTCGGCGCGATCCTGGCGGCGCTCGTGAACATGTTCTGGACGGTGCCGTCGATCCTGGACGGGCGGCCGCCGGGTCCGCTGGGCCCGCTGGTGTCGCTGGTGGTGATCGTGCTGCTGTTCCGGCGCGAGGCGCGCGACTGGTTCGAGCCGTCGAGCGTCTGGTGAGCGATCCGGGCGCACCGTAACAAGTCGGTCATCTGGTCCGGTCATTCGCAATCCGCCCGCAATTGCGGGCACCTACCGTGGCCCTATGAGTTCGGAAGTGGCCGCGGGGACGGGCATTCACATCAGCGGGCTGAGCAAGACCTTCCGGTCGGGGCGGCGGACGGTGGCCGCCCTGGACGCGGTGGACCTGCACACCGAACAGGGCGCGTTCCTGTCGCTGCTCGGGCCCTCGGGCTGCGGCAAGTCCACGATCCTGCGCATTCTCGCGGATCTGGAGTCGCCGTCGGCGGGGACGGCGCGGATCAATGGCGAGACCCCGGCCGAGCTGCGGCGGCGGCATCAGTTCGGGATCGCCTTCCAGGATTCGGCGCTGTTGCCGTGGCGCAGTGTGGAATCCAATGTCAAGCTGCCGTTGCAGGTGGCGGGCCTGCCGGTGGACAAGGAGCTGATCGCGGACCTGATCGCGCTGGTCGGGCTGGAGGGCTTCGAGAAGAGCAAGCCCGCGCAGTTGTCCGGCGGTATGCGGCAACGGGTTTCGATCGCCCGCGCGCTGGTGGTGAAACCGAGCATCCTGCTGCTCGACGAACCCTTCGGCGCGCTCGACGATATGACCCGGCAGCGGCTGAACCTGGAACTGCTGCGCATCTGGACCGAGAAGCCCGCCACCACCCTGATGGTCACGCACGGCATCGCCGAGGCCGTCTTCCTCTCCGACGTGGTGGCGGTGATGAGCCCGCGGCCGGGCCGGGTGGTGGAGATCGTCGAGATCGATCTGCCGCGGCCGCGCACCCCGGAGATGATGCGCACCCCCGAATTCCACAAGCTGCACGACTACCTGTCGGAGCTGCTGTTCGGGCGCAGCGGACACGGAGGGGTGGCCCCGGAATGAAACGGATATCCCGAATCGGCGGCGCGGCGGGCATTCTCGCGCTGCTGCTGCTGTGGACGCTGCTCGCCGAGCTGCGGGTCGCGGGCGGCACGGTGCCCAGTCCGTGGACCGTGCTGCACACCATGTACACCGACGGCTGGGCGCTCTACGGGCCGAACTTCCGGATCACCGCGTGGGGCGCGCTGCGGGGCTTCGCGTGGGGGAACGGGCTGGCCATCGCGCTCGCGGTGCTGGTGGTGCTGATCCCGCCGATCGAAATGCTGGTCACCCAGCTGGCCATCCTCAGCTACTGCACGCCGCTGCTGGCGCTGGGGCCGATCATCCTGGTGGTGTTCGGCGGCCGCACGCCCACGGTGTTCCTGGCCGCCATGTACTGCTTCTTCACCACCATGGTGGGGACGGTGTCGGGCCTGCGGTCGGCCGATCCCACCGGACTGGATCTGGTGCGCGCCTACGGCGGCGGGCGCTGGCAGCGGCTGTGGCGGGTGCAGCTGATCGCGGCGCTGCCGAACACCTTGGCGGCCTTGAAGATCGCCGCGCCGTCCGCGGTGCTGGGCGCGATCATCGGCGAGTACCTGGGCGGCGTGGACAGCGGTATCGGAGTGGCGCTGACCGCCGCGCAGACCGCCTACAACGTGCCGCGCACCTGGGGCATGGCGCTGGCCGCGGCCGCGCTGGCCGGGCTCGGCTACGCGATGGTGGCCCTGGTGGCCCGGATCGCGGTGCCGTGGACGCGGGCGGAGGCGTGATGCGGACGGCGACCGGAGGCGTGATGAGAACCTTGACCGTGCTGCGCCCGATCGGCAGATTCCTGCTGCCGCTGTTGGTTTCGCTGATCCTGCTGGTGGCGCTGTGGTACGGCTTCCTGAAGCTGTATCCGCAGGTCGGTCTGGTCGGCAAGAGTCCGGGCGAGGTGTGGCGATACCTGGTCACCGGGCCGACCTCCGACTCCGCCCGCCGCGTCATCCTCGGCGAGCTGCGGATCACGCTGCGGGACGCGGTGATCGGGTTCGGTTCCGGCATGGGCGCGGCGCTGCTGGTGGCCGCGGTGTTCGTGGGCGTCCCGGCGGTGGCGCAGGCGTTCATGCCGGTGGCCATGCTGCTGCGGTCGGTGCCGCTGGTCGCGATCACCCCGATCATCGTGCTGGTGTTCGGCCGCGGGCTGCTGGGTGTCACGGTCATGGCGGCGATCGTGGTGTTCTTCCCGGCCCTGGTGATGATCATGACCGGATTGCGGTCCGCGCCCCGGCAGGCCACCGAACTCGTGGTGGCCTACGGGGGTTCGCATTGGACGGCCCTGCGCAGGGTGGCGCTGCCCGCCGCGCTGCCGTCGGTGTTCGCGGCGGCGCGAATCTCGGTGCCGGGCGCGCTCATCGGGGCATTGCTCGGCGAATGGCTGGGCAGCGGAACGGGTTTGGGCGCGGGACTCATCCGTGCCATTCCCACCTTTCAGTACAACCGGTTGTGGGCCTCGATCGCGCTGGTCACGGTGGTGTCGGTGGTCGCCTACGCGGTGGTCGGCGTGCTGGAGAACCTGGTGCTGGCGCGTTTCTCGCCGGGCACCGGACGGGATTGAGCACACGAGTTAACGCGGCGCACACAAATACCTCGGTCAAAGCAAAATATCGGAAATCGAAACCGCCTACATTCGCCGCATGAGTGGTTTGTTCCGGCCGGTTCCGGCCGCACAGATGTCCATGGGCCGTCGTTCCTTCCTCCGCTACGCCGGCCTGACCGGTGCGGCGGTGACCGGGGCCGGGGTGCTCGCCGCCTGCGGTACGGATTCGTCGGGCGGCGGGAACGGCAGTGTCGCCGACGGATCCAAGTTCGGGACCGTGGCGGTGCAGTTGTCCTGGCTGAAGAACATCGAATTCGCGGGGGAGTATTTCGCCGATTCCAAGGGCTATTACAAGGACGCCGGATTCGGGTCGGTGAATCTGATCGCGGGCGGCGCGGCCAGTACCTCGGTGGAGGCCGGGCTCGGCACCGGCAAGATCTGGATCGGCATGTCCGCGCCGCAGACCACCGCGCCCGCCATTCTGGAGGGCCTGCCCGCCAAGATCGTCGGCACCACCTATCAGAAGAACCCCTTCTGCATCGTGAGCGCCGCGAGCAAGCCGATCCGCGGCCCGCAGGACATGAAGGGCCGCAAGATCGGGGTGCAGGACACCAATCAGCTCATCTTCAACGCGCTGCTCGCCGCCAACAACATGTCACCGGGCGACGTCACCGTGGTGCCCGCGCAATACGATCCGACGCCGCTGGCCAACGGCGAGGTGGACGGCTGGGTCAGCTACGCCACCAACGAGCCGATCACCCTGGCGGCCAAGGGATTCCAGAACGTCAACTTCCTGTTCGCGGATTTCGGGCTGCCGCTGGTGGCGGAAACGCTGACCGTGCACCAGAAGACCATCGACTCCGAGCGCGACAAGCTCAAGGCCTTCCTGATGGCGGAGGTGAAGGGCTGGAAGGACGCCGTCGCCAGTTCGGCGGAATCGGCGCGGCTGGCCGTGGAGGTGTACGGCAAGGATCAGCGGCTGGAACTGAAGGAACAGACCATGGAGGCGGCCGCGCAGAACGGGCTCGTGGTGTCGGCCGACACCAAGGCCAACGGGCTGTTCACCATGACCGACGACCTCATCGCGCAGAACATCGCGGCGCTGGCCAAATCGAAGATCGATATCAAGGCCGACCAGCTGTTCGACCTGTCGGTGCTGAAGGAGATGTTCGCCGAGCACCCGGAATTGAAGCAGTAGACCGGGATCGGGGGTCAGCGTGCCAGTTGCACGTGCCGCCGGCCCCCACCCGGCGAGGCGGACAGCGGCTCGGCCGACCTGCCGTTGCGGACCGCCAGCAGTTCCGCGGCGATCGAGACGGCGGTCTCGGCCGGAGTGCGCGCCCCGACGTCCAGGCCCGCCGGGGAGTGCAAACGCGAGAGGGTCTCGTCGCTGAAGCCGCCCGCCTGCAGGGCCTCCAGCCGATGCGCGTGCGACGCCGAGGTACCCAGGGCGGCCAGGTACCCCAGCTCCGGTAGTCGCAAAGCGACGGTGAGCAAAGGGATTTCGAACTTCGGGTCGTGCGAGAGCACCACCATGGCGGTGTCGCGGTCGATCTCCCCGGCCGAGGCCAGGGTGTTGAGATAGCGGTGCGGCCAGTCGACCACCACCTCGCAGCCGGGATAGGCGGTCGAGTTGGCGAAGGTGGGGCGGGCGTCGACGATGGTGATCCGGTAGCCGAGCAGCCGGGCCTGGGTGGCCAGCGCGCTCGCGAAAGCGTTGGCCCCCACCAGGATCAGGTGCGGCGGGCGGGCGAACGAGGACACGAACACGTCGGAGTCGGGGAGCGAGACCAGCTCGGTGCCGTGCTTGCGGTCGGTGATGAGGTGCTGCCCGATCACATCCGGATCGGAGTGCCAGACCACGGTGAACAGGGTGACCTGACGCTGCGCCTCGATATCCGCCGCGATATCCGGGAATTCCGGAAAGTGCCTGCGCGAGAACGGCTCCGTGAAGACATCGAGGGTGCCGACGCAGTCCATCTGGGCGTCCAGGCCGCTGCCCGGGCCGAACCGCTGCAGCCCGCGCCGCCCGGTGCGCGCCGACTCCGCGGCCGCCTCGTACGCGGCGGCCTCGGCGCAGCCCGCCGAGATGGATCCGAAGGCCCGGCCGTCGGCGTCCACCACCATGGCCGAACCGATCGGCACCGGCGTCGCCCCCTGTGCCCGAACGAGAGTGGCCAGACCTCCGGTCCGCCCGCTGTGCCACACCCGAAGAAGGTCGTCGATGATTTCCCGCATCACATGCTCCCGCTCACCGTGCGCTGCCCGCCGGGTAGTCCCGATCGAGCCCCGTAGCGAGGTCATCGCACGTGACGCACACCATATCCGCTCGTTGTCGTAAATAAGTGCCCGCCCCTGAATTTCCCGCCGCGCTCGCGCGGACCCCCGCCCAGTGCGCGCGCCCCAGCACCACCGGATGACCCGGGACCGACCCGAAGAACGCTCGCGCCAAACGGCTCTCGCTCGCTCGCGCCGCCGCGATCACCCGCGCCACCACCTCGGGGCCGACATCCGGGGTATCGACCGGCATGATGGCCACGAACTCGGCGGGGGAGTGGGTCGTACCGGCCGCGGCATTCCCCACCGCGGCATTCCCCGGCAGCGCGTTCCCCGCCGCGACAGTCCGCGTCGCAACTGTTGAATTCGCGGTCTGACCTGGGATTTCCGTAGCTTCTCCGGTCGTCGCGAAGCGGGCGGTGATGCCGGGCGCGGCCGCCGCGGCCAGGCCCGCCCGGGTCGAGGCGCTCAGTCCGAGGTCCCAGTCCTCGGCCCAAATGGGTTGCACGCCTTCGGGAATGGCGATGCCCGAGGTTTGCGACACCAGCCAGCGCCCGTCCGCCGCCCGATACGCGGGCCCGGTCGCACCCAGCACCACGACGATCCGCTCGCAGCCGCCCTCCCGCAGCGCCCGCACCGCCCCGCGCAGCCACGCACCACCCTCGGCCAGCACTTTCGGCATGCCATATCGCCGACCGGCACCGGCCGCGAGCAGAATTCCATCGCAGCGTTCGGGACTCACGCGAGCAGGGTAATCCCGCCCGCGCGGGTTCGCTGGCCAAGCGACCAGAAGGGTGTCCCGACCGGCCCGCCGCGCATCGGACCCGGAGCCCCCGCGCACGAAACCCGGAGCGGCGCCGAGCTCACCCGCCCAGGGCGGTCAGCGTCTGCTGGACCTTCAGCAGGCGGCCGGGATCGATGCCCTCGCTGAGGGTGCGGGCCTTCTCCAGATAGACCTGCGCCAGAGCCGGGTTGTCGGCGCGGCGCTCGAGTTCGCCCAGCGCCCACCACGCCGCCGCCTCACCACCCGCGTCGGACATGCCGCGGGTCAGGGCGCGCGATTCCTCGTATTTGATACGGGCGGCGTCGAATTCGCCGCGGTTGCGGTGGATGTGGCCGAAACCGCGCAGGGTGTCGATCTGCAGCAGGGTGTCCGGAATCTCCTTGCTGATCCGGTACGCCTCCTCGAACAGCGCCCAGGATTCGTCGAGATCGCCGCGCAGACCCGCGATGCCGCCCAGGCCCCACACCGACCAGCCCTCGCAGTAGCCGTCCCCGATCCGCAGGGCGATGGCGTGCGCGCGGTGGTAGTACTCGTCGCCCGCGGCGTAGCGCTCGCTGAGCCGCTCGATATGGCCGAGCTCGCGCAGGGCGTCGCATTCCAGACGCGGATCGCCGAGCGAACGCGCGATGCGCAGCACCTGCCGGACCGCGTCGCGGGCCGCGCCGCGCCGATCCTGGTGCCGCAGCACCGCGGCATGCCAGAGCAGGGCGCGGGCGGTGCGGGCGTGATCGCCGATATCCTCGGCCAGCCGCCGGGCGTGCTCGAAACACACCGCCGCCCTGGAGTATTCGCGCACCGTCTTGAGCAGGTGGCCGAGGCCGTACCAGGCGTCGCATTCGGCGGTCCGGTCCCCGATGGCGTGATTGATCGAGGTGGCGAGCTCGAACATGCTGCGGCTCTCGCTCAGATAACCCAGGGTGGCGAGCTGCCCGGCCAGCAGATCGGCGAATCGCGCGGTGTCCGAGGTGCGTTCGGCGGTGCGGGCGCAGGCCAGCATGGTGCCCAGGCGCTCCTCGAACCACGGCCGGGCCTGCATCACGGCCATGTTCGGATTGCGGGAGTCGCGGCCCGCGTGCTGGTGCACGGTGTCGAAGGGGCGCGGCTTGCCGATGCCGTTCGCCGTCTCCAGGTAGTGCCCGAGCAGGCGGCCCAGGGCGGCCCCGTGCTCGCCGGGCAGGCTCTCGGCATCGGCGCGGCAGCGGGCGTAGAGGTGCAGCAGATTGTGCATCCGGTACCGCTGATGACCCGGACGGCTGGCGAGTTGATCGATCATCCCGTCCTCGAAGACCCGCTGCAGCAGGCGTTTCGCCGCCGAGTCCTCGGCCTGCGCCATGGCCGCGAAATCATCGGATGACACCGTCGAACTCGGGAACCAGCCGAGCAGCCGGACCGCGCGGCGCGCCTCCTCGTCACGCAGCCGGGCATAGGAGAGGGCGAAGGCGTCGCGGATGGACTCGTCCTCGGCGGAGAATTTGTCGAGGATCAGCTCCGCGGGGCACAGGCCGCCGCTCGGTCCGGTCGCGGGCAGCGTCACCAGGGTGCTCAGGGCGTCGAGGTCGTCGCGCAGATCCGCCAGCAATCCCGGCCGGCGGCTGATCCGGCCCGCCACCAGCCGGATCGGCAGCGGCAGCCCGCCCGCCACCTCCACGATCCGGCGGGCGGCCGCGGAGTCGTAGCCGGCGCCCAGATTGCCCAGCGTGGCCAGCATCTCCTCGGCCTCGTCCGGGCCCAGCGGTTCCAGCTCCAGCTGATTGACCCGCACCATGCCGGTCAGCGGCCGCCGACTGGTGATCACCACGAAGCAGCTCGGCGACTGCGGCAGCAACGGCCGGATCTGCTTGCTCTCCAGCACATCGTCGAACACCACGATGAGCCGCCGCCCCGCCGTCTCGCGCCGCCACAGCTGCGCCAACCGGCCCTGATCGGCCCGCAGCGGCGGCCGCACCCCCAGCTGGCTCAGGCCCGCCGCCAACAGCCGGGCCGCGCTGGTCGCGCCCGCCTCCCGATCGTGGCTGCGCATCCCCAGCCACACCGTGCCGTCCGGGAAGCGGTCGGCGAACTTCGCGACCAGCTGCCGGGTGAAGGCGGTCTTGCCCACCCCGGCGACACCGGTGATCAACTGCGCGCGGGAGTCGCCCAGGAAGTGCAGGTCCACCCGGCGGCGCAGCTCCTCCATGGGATGGCGGCGCCCGATGAAGGTCGTCGAGTCCGCGGTCGGCACGTACAGCTGCCCGGCCCCGGCCCGGTTGAGCCCCAGCCGTTCCCGCGCGGACTGATAGGCGCGGCGATCGCCCGGCGACAGGTGGCCCAGATCCTCGATATCGACGAGCCGGTCCCAGGTGGTGTTGTACACCAGCGCCAGCAGCTCCAGCGTGTGCAGCGCGGGCGCCCGATAGCCGTACCCCTCCGGGGTGCGGGCGGGCCACTTCTCGATCTCGCACAGACGGCTGTTCTTCATCCGCGGCTCCTGATGGCCGTCCGGATCCACCAGGGGCGCGAGCTGATTGAATCGCTCCGCGGCCTGCCGCTGATTGAGCCCGTTGGCCTTGCGCCATGCCGTCCGCGGCCGCAGGCCCCGCCGCATCAGCTCCACGGCCAGCGGTTCCACCAAGGTCTGCTCGCTCAAACCGAGCGCCCGCAGCGAGCGGCCGAGCCGGGCGATCTCCTGCGAGGAAGCGGCGGTCGACTCCATCGGGGGCACCTCCTCGCCCGCCACCGCCCGGCAATCGGTCACGCGGGCGTATTCACTTGGCGGACAGCTGTATTCGCTATCGACGGTAGCGAAGAAATCGGTGGCCGGGCGGGAAACTTCCGGCCGGACCCCGACTCGCGCCGCAGGTCGGGGCCGGTTCGGGCCGGGAAGAAACCGTGGGACATCGCGGTACCGGGGCGGTGGTCCGGGGCCGGTCCAATGGAACTGTCGGGCAATGCCGGGACGGGGCGGGTCCGAGTAGAACGGAGGATCGGATCGATGGCCGTAATGGAATTCGAATGGCTGATCACCTCGGACGTCGCGCACGAGGTGGCGTTCCGGGTGGATGTCCCCGAGCGGGGACGGGGACGGTGGGTGCTCTCCTACCTGCCCACGACGCGGCGGCTGACCAGGGAAGAGGCCCTGGCCGGAGTCCGGCTCGCGGAGTCGATCCTGCTCGGATTTCCCGGGCCTGCAGCGGAATTCGACACCGAGTCGGCGACGCTGTACGCCGCCCTGATCGGGCTCACGCTGACCGATGCCATGTGCCTGCTCGCCCTGCGCGACACCGGTCGTGCGGCGGAGGCCGAGCCGCGCGCGGAGGGCGGGACCCGGGCGCGGCGGCCGATCGAGCGTTGCCATCCCCGGCCTCCGGGGTCTCGTGAGCCGGCGAACGGTATCCGGAATCGGCCGGGGCGGGAGGCGATCCGATGATCATCTACGTCGGCGGGCTCGGCATGTACGTGCCGATCCCGCGCCGGATCCACGCCGGGTGGTTCGCCATCGGCTGCGCCGCGGTGCTGATGTTCGCCGTCACCGTCATGCTCGTGGTGGCGACCAGTTGCGGGACCCGGGTCTCCACCGACCCGGGCCCGCCGCCTGCCCCACCGCCCGTGGCGCTCACCGAACCATCGACGGGCTGAGGGTGTCCGCCGGGAAACACGAGGCCCCGCACCGGGTTCGGTGCGGGGCCTCGCGCGGGCCGGGGTGCGGGCGGTGGTCAGAACAGGGCCAGGGCGGCGATCAGGCCGGACAGGGCGACGGTCTGCAGGGCGACTCGCGCGTTGAGGATGCTGTCCCACTTGTCCTGCAGCGCGCGGGCATCGGCGGGGATGACGCCGGTCCGCGCGGCGGCGGTCTGGGCGGTATTGATCGGCTTGGCGATCAGGACGTAGCAGGCCAGCCAGGTGAGCAGGGCGGCGAGCGCGAGTCCGGCGGCGACGGCCGCGGCGGTCTGGCCGGCGGCGATCGCGCAGCCGAGGGCGAGGACGGCGGTGACGACGCCGCCGGCGCCGAAAACCGGCATGCGCTTGTCGCCGTAGTAGTGGCCCCAGCCGGCGCTGATCGTCATCGTGGCGTCGTCGAGGTGGTCGCGGTAGACGGACCGGGTAATGAGGGCGACGGACCAGTCGGTTCCGTAGACGACGGCATTGGCGAGAATCGCGAGGGCGGCGAGGATCTGGCCGGTCAGGATGAACATCGGGGGCCTCTTTCGGCTGAAATCTAGCGGTGCTAGGAACTGAAGCAACGATAACAACACGTCGGCTAGATTGTCTAGCGCTGCTAGAAGTTTGGCCGTCAGTCGACCGAACGGTCTGAAATTCGGACCCCGGTGGCATGCCTCACAACCATCAAGATCACACTGTGCTGTGAAGGTGCTCACATCTGGACGGCCGTCGGCGCGTCATGCACCGGTGGCCCGCATCACCCAAACAGTACGGGCGTTATGCAAAACTGCACGTCAGGGCTACTGGCAAGTAGATTCCACCGCTGCTATTAACAGGCAAATTTTGCAGGCTTAGCAAGATGCCGGTGAAAGCTAGCGGGGATTCACACTTGCAACAGGTAGACGGACATTTTTTCCTGTGCCATCGTGTGGAAGTACACCTCGCGGGCCTAGCAAGTCTGCAAATTGCCGCTCCAGCAGTGGTCGAACATCCTCGGAGATTCGACCGGCGGGGCTACCGAGACCGAACGAAGAAGTGGAGTCAGAGATGTCGAACGTCGGCACCCCGAAGACCGCTGCGGAGATCCAGAAGGACTGGGACACCAACCCGCGCTGGAAGGGCATCACCCGCAACTACACGGCCGAGCAGGTCGTCAAGCTGCAGGGCACCGTCGTCGAGGAGCACACCCTCGCTCGTCGTGGCGCCGAGATCCTCTGGGATCTGGTCAACAACGAGGACTACATCAACTCCCTGGGCGCCCTCACCGGCAACCAGGCCGTGCAGCAGGTCCGCGCGGGCCTGAAGGCCATCTACCTGTCCGGTTGGCAGGTCGCCGGTGACGCGAACCTCTCCGGCCACACCTACCCGGACCAGTCGCTGTACCCGGCCAACTCGGTTCCGGCCGTGGTGCGTCGCATCAACAACGCGCTGCTGCGCGCCGACGAGATCGCCAAGGTCGAGGGTGACACCTCGGTCGCCAACTGGCTGGCCCCGATCGTCGCCGACGCCGAGGCCGGCTTCGGTGGCGCGCTGAACGCCTACGAGCTGCAGAAGGCCATGATCGCCTCCGGCGCGGCCGGTGTGCACTGGGAGGACCAGCTGGCCTCCGAGAAGAAGTGCGGCCACCTGGGCGGCAAGGTGCTCATCCCCACCCAGCAGCACATCCGCACCCTGACCTCCGCGCGTCTGGCCGCCGACGTCGCCGACGTGCCGTCGGTGATCATCGCCCGCACCGACGCCGAGGCCGCCACCCTCATCACCTCCGATGTGGACGAGCGCGACCGCGAGTTCCTGGACGGCACCCGCACCGCCGAGGGCTTCTTCGGTACCCGCAACGGCATCGACCCCTGCATCGCGCGTGCCAAGGCTTACGCCCCCTACGCCGACCTCATCTGGATGGAGACCGGCGTGCCGGACCTCGAGGTCGCGCGCAAGTTCGCCGAGTCGGTGCGCAGCGAGTTCCCGGACCAGCTGCTGGCCTACAACTGCTCGCCGTCCTTCAACTGGAAGGCGCACCTGGACGACGCGACCATCGCGAAGTTCCAGCGTGAGCTGGGTGCCATGGGCTTCAAGTTCCAGTTCATCACCCTGGCCGGCTTCCACTCGCTGAACTACGGCATGTTCGACCTGGCGCACGGCTACGCCCGCGAGGGCATGACCGCCTTCGTCGACCTGCAGGAGCGCGAGTTCAAGGCCGCCGCCGAGCGTGGCTTCACCGCCGTCAAGCACCAGCGTGAGGTCGGCGCCGGCTACTTCGACACCATCGCCACCACGGTTGACCCCAACACCAGCACCGCTGCGCTGAAGGGCTCCACCGAAGAGGGCCAGTTCCACTGAGTTCGGAACTCCGGTACCTGGGAAACCCCTTGCCGCCTTGGGTGGCAACAGGTTTCGAGGACTAGATCCGAGCGGCAGTCGCATCACAACCTCCGCCGCCCGGACCCCGAACACCGCCGGGAGGGATGGCAAGCCCCTCCCGGCGGGTGTTCACCCGCCCTTCCCGTCGACAGCCCCGGCGGGGAGGGCATTTCCTTATAACGTTTTTGCGAGACCTGATTTTCAAGACCTTACGAAGGCGCAGGGTCGTTTCCGTTAGTACGACGCCTTCATCCACAGCCACGACGGCCAAACAGCAGGAGCGGGACGTGAGCAGCGAAAAGATTCAGCGCGTCGGCATCATCGGTGCCGGACAGATGGGTGCGGGCATCGCGGAGGTCTGCGCCCGGGCACACGTCGATGTGCTCGTCTTCGAACAGACCCGTGAATTGGCCGCGGCCGGCCGCGCCCGCATCCTGCGGTCGCTGGACCGCGGGGTGTCCAGCGGCAAGATCACCGAGCGCGAGCGCGAGCAGGCCGCCTGGCGGCTGCGCTTCACCAGCGACCTCGGCGATTTCGCCGACCGCCAGCTGGTGGTCGAGGCCGTCGTGGAGAACGAGGACGTGAAGACCGCCATCTTCGCCGAACTCGACAAGGTCGTCACCGATCCCAACGCGGTGCTGGCCTCCAACACCTCCTCCATTCCGATCATGAAGATCGCCGTGGCGACCAACAACCCGGAGCGGGTGGTCGGCATGCACTTCTTCAACCCGGTGCCGGTGCTGCCGCTCGTCGAGCTGGTCACCACCCTCAAGACCACCGAGACCGTCACCAAGCGCGCCGAGCAGTTCGCCGCCGACGTGCTGGGCAAGCAGGTCGTGCGCTCGGCCGACCGCTCCGGTTTCGTGGTCAACGCGCTGCTGGTGCCCTACCTGCTCTCGGCCATCCGCATGGTCGAATCCGGTTTCGCCACCAAGGAAGACGTCGACAAGGCCATGGTGCTGGGCTGTGCCCACCCGATGGGCCCGCTGGCGCTGACCGACCTGGTCGGCCTCGACACCGTGAAGTCCATCGCCGACTCCATGTACGCCGAGTTCAAGGAGCCGCTCTACAGCGCGCCGCCGCTGCTGATGCGCATGGTCGAGGCGGGACTGCTGGGCAAGAAGGCCGGAGCGGGCTTCTACCAGTACAACCGCGGCTAGAAGCAGCAGGCTAGAAGCAGCCAAACGATGAGTCGCCCGGTTCTTTGTTGCGGGTAACGTGACAACTGATTTCGTCGGAATCGGGTAACTCGTCGGGTACGTCCAAAATTGGTGCTGCACCTGACCGCCGGCCGCGTGTGAATTGGCTACGGCTCTTAGTCTGGCCTGAAGGCGCGGAGAGGCGGGTTAGCCCGCAGCTCGGAAGGAGTGTCCTTCTCATGGTCAACGTCGCCGACGGATTCGGGTCCAGCATTCTGGGTTACCCGCGGATCGGGCAACACCGCGAACTCAAGCGTGCGCTCGAGTCCTATTGGCACGGCACGCTCTCTCGTGACGAACTGCTCGCGGTCGGGCGCGAGATTCAGGAGAGTCAGTATCTGGAGCTGGCCGCCACCGGGTTGACCCAGGTCCCCGGCAACACCTTCTCCTTCTACGACCACATTCTCGACAACGCGCTGCTGTTCGGCGCGGTCCCCCAGCGGTTCGAGCCCCACCGGGAGGGCCTGGACCCGCTGGACTTCTACTTCCTGATGGCTCGCGGCCGGCCCGACCTGCCGCCGCTCGAGCTGGTCAAGCTGCTGAACACGCCGTACCACTACCGGCAGCCCGAACTCGAGACCGACACCGAATTCTCCCTGCACCCCGACGCGCTGCTCGACGAGTTCGACCGCGCCAAGGCCGCCGGCATCGAACTGCGGCCGGTGGTGCTCGGCCCGCTGTCGCTGCTGCTGCTGTCCAAGACCGGTCACGTCCCCGGCGAGACCGAATTCGACAAGCTGGTGCTGCTCGACAAGCTGCTACCGGTGTACGAGGAACTGTTCGAGATCCTCGCCAAGCGCGGCGCCACCTGCGTGCAGCTGGACGAGCCCTGCTTCACCAGCGATCGCTCGCCCTCCACCATGGAGCTGTTCGAGAAGACCTACCAGCGCCTGTCCAAGGCCCCGCTGCGTCCGCGCATGCTGGTCACCGGCTCGTACGGCGATTTCGGTGAGGCCGTGGAAATCCTGTGCCGCACCGCGGTCGAGGCCATCGGCCTGGACCTGGCCAGTCACCGGGTCCGGCCCGAGGACCTGGCCGCCATCCCCGGCATCAGGCGCAAGCGGCTCTACGCCGGTGTCATCAGCGGCACCAATGTGTGGCGCGCCGACCGGTACGTGACGCTGGAATACCTCAACGCGCTCGCCCAGGTCTGCCCCGACATGGTGGTGTCCACCGGCGCCTCGCTGCTGCACGTGCCCTACGACGTGCTGCGCGAATACGAGCTGGAGGGCAATGTCGCCGACCGCCTCGCCTTCGCCAAACAGAAGGTGCTGGAAGTGGTCTCGCTGGCCAAGGCGCTCACCGAGGGCCCCTCGGAGAAGTGGCGCAAGAAGCCGACCTCGGTGCACTTCAAGCAGAAGCACGCGGTGCGCCAGCGCGTCTACGCCGTGACCCCGCAGATGCGGGTGCGCGAACCGTACGCGACGCGAAAGCTGGCCCAGCAGGCCAAACTTCAGCTGCCACTGGTGCCCGCCACCACGCTGGGCTCCTTCCCGCAGACCGCGACCGCCCGGCAGGCGCGCCACGACCTCGGTCAGGGCCGGCTGTCGTTCGACGAGTACCGCAAGCGCATCGAAGCCGAGATCGAGTCCACCATCCGGCTGCAGGAGGACATCGGCCTGGATGTGCTGGTGCACGGCGAGCACGAGCGCAACGACATGATCCAGTTCTTCGCCGAACAGCTGGACGGCATGGCCACCACCCACTTCGGCTGGGTGCAGGTGTACGGCTCCCGCTGCGTGCGGCCGCCGATCGTGTACGGCGATGTGGCCCGCCCCGAACCGATGTCGGTGTCGTGGACCGCGTACGCGCAGTCGCTCACCGACAAACCGGTCAAGGGCATGGTCACCGGCCCGGTCACCATGCTGGCCCGCTCCTTCGTGCGCCAGGACCAGCCGCTCTACGAGACCGCCGACCAGGTGGCGCTGGCCATCCGCGACGAGGTGACGGACCTGGAGAAGGCGGGCATCGCCATCATCCAGGTGGACGAGCCCTCCATTCGTGAGCTGCTGCCGCTGCGCAAGAAGGGGCAGGCCGAGTACCTGCGCTGGGCCGTCGGCGCGTTCCGGCTGGCCACCTCGGGCATCAAGCCCGAGACCCAGATCCACACGCACATCGGCTATTCCAGCCGCGGGGACGTGGTGGCGGCCATCGAGGAACTCGACGCCGACGTGACCGCCATCGTCGCCACCCGCTCCATCGAATGGGTGCTGGAGGCGTTGAAGGAGGACTGCGCCGAGGGCCGCGGCCTCACCCACGGCGTCGGCCCGGGCGTCTACGAATCGAGGTCCGCGCGGATCCCCGACATCGACGAACTCGACGAGCTGCTCACCGCGGCCGCCGCGGCCGTCAGCCCGGAACGGCTGTGGGCCAACCCGGACGGCGGTCTCAAGACCCGCCACCACTGGCAGCTGGATCCGTCGCTGCGCAATCTGGTCGCCGCCGCCCGCCGCGTCCGCCGCCGCGCGGAAGCGGCCGCGGGCGAAACCGCTTGAGGCCGTAGCGTTCTCACCCCGGAACCCCGGTTCGATCCGCCGATCGGACCGGGGTTCCCGCGTTCGCTGTCCCGAATGGTGCGCGGCCGCCCGGAATTGTCGGTGGGCCTGGCTATGGTGTCGGCGTGAACCGCACCGACCGGCTCTACGCGATCGTCGAGGAGTTGCGGGCGGTGTCGCCGCGTCTGCGCACCGCACGGGAACTGGCCGCGCGGCACGGGGTGAGCGTGCGCACGGTCGAACGCGATATCAGCGCGCTCCAGCAGTCGGGGGTGCCCATCTACGCCGATGTCGGGCGGCGGGGCGGGTACGCGCTGGAGAAGAGCATGTCGCTGCCGCCGCTGAACTTCACCGCGGCCGAGGCGGTGGCGCTGGCCGTCGCGGTGGCGCGGGCCGACGGCGGGCCGTTCGCCGAGGCGGGGCGCAGCGCGCTGCGCAAGATCCTGGCCGCCATGTCGGCGCGGAACGCCGCCGCCGCACGGGAATTGGCGCTGCGGGTGCGGCTGCTGGAATCGCCGGAGGCGGTCGCGCCCATGCCGGTGCCGCCCGAGGTGGAGCAGGCGGTGGTGGCGCGGCGGGTACTGCGCATCGAGTACCTGGATCGCGCGGGCGTGCTCTCCGAGCGCGAGGTGGAACCGGTGGCGCTGCTGCACGGTGGCCGGGGCTGGTACCTGCTGGCCTGGTGTCTGCTGCGCGACGAACCGCGCAATTTCCGGCTCGACCGGATGAAGGCGATCGAGCTGACCGAGCGGATCGGGCCGGAACGGTCCATCGAGATGTGCAGCCCCGCCGAACCGGTGCACGAGATCCGGATGATCTCGCTCGGGTAGGTCGGAAACTCCGACAGAAAATCGGGAAACACCGACAGGGGGTTGTCGCCGGGCGGCGCGATCGTGGTGGAGCAATCGACATCCACCATGACGGGAGACAGACATGACCACCCCGCCCTTCAACACCGTCGCCTGGTTCCAGGTCGGCAGCGACCAGCCCGACTCGGTGAAGACCTTCTACAACGGATTGTTCGGCTGGAACTTCGCACAGGACCCGGACCAGGACAACGGCTACGACCTGATCACCTACCCGGGCAACGAGATGCCCGCCGGCGGTGTCGCGCACGTCGAGGACGCCGCGGCCAATCACGCCATCTTCTATGTGCTGGTCCAGGACGTCCCCGCGACCCTGACCGCCGCGGAGGGGCAGGGCGGCAAGGTCTTCCTGCAGCCCGTGACCGCCGCGAACGGCCTGGTCTTCGCCGAGCTGCTCGACACCTCCGGCAATCGCTTCGGCGTCTTCAGCCCGCCGCCCGCGAACTGAGCTGCCCCGGTCCGGCCCGCCGTACGGAGATAGCCTGTCCTCGACGTAGTTTCGAGACAGGAGTGTGGACCGTGGGCATGTTCGATCAGTTGAAGGACGCGGCGGGCAAGGCGGCGGAGCTGGCGGGCCAGCACGCCGACAAGCTGGAGCCGCTGATCGACAAGGCCGGCGACGCGCTGGACCAGCAGACCGACGGCAAGTTCGCCGGCGCCGTGGACAAGGTCCAGGACGCCGCCAAGCAGGCCCTGCGCGAGCAGTCCGGCCAGTAGCGCCGGAACAGCGGGCAGCACCGGGGATTTCGCGCCGGGCGGTGCGAAATCCCCGGTGGCGTCACATGGTGGCGGTGTCGATGACGAAGCGGTAGCGCACGTCGGAGGCGATCACGCGCTCGTAGGCGTCGTCGATGCGGTCTGCGGAGATCACCTCGATCTCCGCGCCGATGCCGTGCTCGGCGCAGAAGTCCAGCATCTCCTGGGTCTGCGCGATGCCGCCGATCATCGAGCCGGACAGGGAGCGGCGGAAGCCGGCCAGCGTGGAGGCCCGGACGCTGTAGGGCTGGTCGGGCAGGCCCAGCGCCACCAGGCTGCCGTCCAGGCGCAGCAGCTTGAGGTAGTCATCGATCGGCAGGTCCGCGGACACGGTGTTGATGATCAGGTCGAAGCTGCCGCGCAGCTGCTTGAAGGTGGCGCGGTCACCGGTGGCGTAGTAGTGGTGCGCGCCGAACCGGCGGCCGTCCTCCTGCTTGGACAGCGAGTGGCTGAGCACGGTCACCTCCGCGCCCATGGCGGCGGCGATCTTCACGCCGATGTGCCCGAGCCCGCCCATGCCGATGATGGCGACCCGCTTGCCCGGCCCGGCGTTCCAGTGCCGCAGCGGCGAGAACAGGGTGATGCCCGCGCACAGCAGCGGCGCGGCCACATCCAGCCCGATGCCATCGGGAATGGACAGCACGAAGCCCTCGGTCACCACGATCTGTGTGGAGTAGCCGCCCAGGGTGCGCCCGCCCGCCTGTTGTTCGGCGGGAACGGGGGAGTTGTAGGTCCAGACCGCGGCCCGGGTGCAGTACTGCTGTTCCCCGGCCACACAGGGCTCGCACTCGCCGCACGAGTCGACCAGGCAGCCCACGCCGACCCGATCGCCGACTCGGTGCCGGGTCACCTCCGAGCCGACGGCGGCCACGATGCCGGCGATCTCGTGGCCGGGCACGCACGGGTAGGCGGTCCCGTGCCATTCGTTGCGGGCGGTGTGGATGTCGGAGTGGCAGATGCCCGCGTACTTCACGTCGATCAGCACATCGTGGGGGCCCAGCTCGCGACGCTCGATGGCGACCTTCTCGAAGGACCCGTCCGGGGCGTTCACGGCATAAGCGGTGGCGGTGGTCATGTAGTCATGCCTACTCCGGCCGGACTTGGAGCTCAAACCCACCCGTCCGGTATGTCACGGTCGGCGCGGCATCCGCGAAAGCCCGGCAATCGATGGTCATGCTGGCGGAATGGCGATTCTGCTGTCGTTCCTGTCGTTCTGCTCGACCCTGGTGGGCGGGTTGCTCGCGGTGCGCATCGGCGAGCGCAAGCGACTGGTGCTGGGGCTGGCCGCGGGCGTCATGCTCGGCGTGGTCGCCTTCGATCTGATGCCCGAGGCCCTCGAACTGGACCACAGCGAGGCGCTCGGCGTCCCGGTGCCGCTGCTGGCCGCGGTGGTCGGCTTCTTCACCGTGCACGTGATCGAGCGGTCGATGGCCATCCACACCGGACACGAGGACGAATTCGGCGCCCACCAGCACAATCACGACTTCAGTTCGCTGGGTCTGCTGGCCGCGGCCGGACTGGTGTTCCACAGCACCCTCGACGGTCTCAGCATCGGATTCGGTTTCCAGGCGGGTGCGGCGACGGGCGTGGCGGTGGCCATCGCGGTGATCTGTCACGACTTCGCGGACGGATTCAACACTTTCACGCTGGCCACGCTGTACGGCAATGCCCGCAAGCGCGGTCTGATCATGCTCGGGCTCGATGCCGTGGCCCCGGTGCTCGGTGCGGTGATCGGCACGATGGTCAAGGTTCCATCCGGACTGGTCGGACTGTTCTTGGGATATTTCGCGGGCTTCCTGCTCTACCTCGCCACGGCCGATATCCTGCCCGAGGCACACGCGGGCAAACCCGCCCGCGGACCGCTGGTGTGCACACTGGCCGGTGTGCTTTTCATATTGGGCGTTGTGGCACTGAGCCATTGAAATGCTGGTACACCGGTAGAGAGACACATGCTCGAACCGGCGGCCGAACCGCGATCGGGAGGGTCCGTGGACAGCGACAGACGCGGTGGCGGCGGCCGGGTACTCGCGCTGATCGTGGTGGTCGTGCTCGGCGTCACCGGATTCCTCGGCTACCGCGGTGAACTGCCCCGCTGGTCCTTCGGCGACGACACCGCCACCGCCGGGCTGAGCGGCCCGCCGCTACCGCCGCTGGACGTCACCCTGGTATCGCGGGTCGCGGAACCGGCGCTGGTCAACATCACCGCGAGCATCCGCCCCTACGGTATGGGCGCGGCCGGGTCCGGCATCGTGCTCAGCGCCGAGGGTCAGGTGCTGACCAGCCATCACGTCATCAAAGGCGCTGACACCGTGACGGTTTCGGATGTCGGCACCGGTGCGGTCTACACCGCGACCGTGGCCGGATACGACGCCACGGCCGATATCGCCCTGCTGGATCTCGAGGACGCGGGCGGGCTCCCGGTCGCCCGGATCGGCAGTTCCGCCCCGCTGCACGTGGGCGACGACGTGCTGGCCATCGGCAACGCCGGCGGCACCGGATCGCCGACCGCGGTGGGCGGGCCCATCACCAATCTGGATTCGTCCATCGTGGCCCGCAATTCGGCCGACCTGACGCGGAAGTCGTTGCGCGGCATGATCGAAGTCGCGGCCGCGGTCGCCGCCGGGCAGTCCGGCGGCGCGCTGGTGGACCGCTACGGCTCGGTGATCGGCGTCGTCACCGCCGCCTCCGGGGAGGCGCAGAAGGCGGTCGGCAAGGGGCCCAACGGCTACGCGGTGCCGATCGACACCGCCATGGGCGTGGTCCGCCAGATCCGTTCCGGCACACCGACCGACACCGTGCACATCGGCCCCACCGCCACCCTCGGCATCCTCACCTCCGACGCACAGCCCGCCACCCCGCCGGGGACGCCGGCGGGCGCGCGCATCGACGTGGCCATCTACGGCCTGCCCGCCTACGAGGCTGGGCTCGCCGACGGTGAGATCATCACCGCTCTCGACGACCGCCCCGTCACGGGCTCACAAATGCTGAAAGCCGCACTCAACGCCCATCGACCGGGCGATGTGGTGCGGCTCGAGATCAGCGAACCGGGCGGGGCGCGCCGGACGGTGAACGTGACGCTCACCGTCGGCCCGCCGAACTAGCCCGGGCCGATCAGAACTTGCTGTTCCAGTACGACTGGAACTGGACGTACACGATCAGGATGACCACCGCGTAGAACACCGCGACCAGCGTCCAGCGCCACTCCGCGATGATCTGCGCGACGCCGCGGGACCGGCCGAACAGCAGTCCGGTCACGATGGCGAACATGGCCGGCGTCACCGCCCACACCACCATGCACCACGGGCACAGCGCGTGGATCTGGAAGGTGGCGTCCCAGACCAGCCAGCCAATGGCCGCCACGCCGAGCAACAGACCGGTCCACATGCCGCCGACGAACCATCGGGGCAACGAGATCCCGCAGACCAGCAACACCCCGATGGTCACGAACACCGAGAAACCCACCACGCCGATGATCGGATTGGGGAATCCGAACAGCGACGCCGTCTTGTGCGCCATGACCGTGGTGCACGACAGCGTCGAGTCGATCGTGCAGGCCGGCCGGTAGCCGGGTTCGGTGAGCGACTTGAACTTCTCGATCAGCAGCGTGACCGAGGCCCCCCAGCCGATCAGCGCGGCCAGCAGCAGCGGCCACGCCGATCGGGGTCCCGCGGAGATCATCACTTGCTTGCGTTCTCGATCACCGAGGTCATGCCGCCGGAGGACATGAGGGCCTGGGAGTCGGACACCTGGGTGCCGTTCACGTACACCGTCGGGGTGGACTTCACGCCGGTGGCGAAGACCTTGTCGGTCTGCCCCTTCACCCAGGTCGTGTACTTGCCGTCCTTGATGGCCTGGGCCACGGCGGGATCGGTGTAACCGGCGTCCTTGGCGATCTGGATGAGCTGGTCATCGCTCATGCCGTTGCCGCCCTCCTTGGGCTGGTGCTCGTACATGGACGAGAGCCAGGCCTGGAACTTGGACGGGTCGGTCTCGTACATGACGTAGGCGGCCGCGGCCCCGCGGGTCGAGAACTGGTTGCCGTTGGAGGCCCGGTCCAGGAACGTGATGATGTTGTAGTCCACCACCGCCTGGCCGCTCTGCACGGCCTTGACCAGCGCGTCGGCATTGGCGTGCTCGAACATCTGGCAGGCCGGGCACTGCACGTCGGCGACCACCCGGACCGACGCCTTCTGCTTGCCCGCGGGCGCGGGCGCGGCGGTGTTGTCGATCCGGATCGCGCCCTCGGGGGTGAGGTTCGGCGGCACCAGGGCGGCCTGTTCGGCGTTCCAGTGGAAGGTGTTCGAGCCCTCGGCGGTCTTGTCGTCGTTGTGCTTGCGCGTCGCCAAGGTGATGCCGATGGCCGCGACCAGACCGAGCAGGACGACGGCCACCGCCACTTGAATGAGGATCTTCCGGTTGCGGTCGGCCTTGGCCGCCTGCGCCAGCGGATTCCGACCCGGTTTGTTGCTCACCTCTGCGCTCACCACACCTTCCGTAGTCACGACATGTGCGGGCCCATCTTCACCCGTGAACCTGAGAGAAACCAGCAAGCCGGGCGGGTGGGGACGTGGATCACGCCCGGGCGAGGCGCTTCTTCTGTTCCTCGATATCGAAGTCGGCGGCCGGCCAGTCCAGTTTCAGGCCCTGCAGGGCGTCGATGAGCAGTTCGGTGACGGCCAGGCGGGCGTACCACTTGGAGTCGCAGGGCAGCACGTACCAGGGGGCGTAGTCGGTGTTGGTGCGGTCCAGAACCGCCTGGTACGCCTCTTGGTACTGCGGCCAGTAGCCGCGCTCGTCGATATCGGCGGGGTTGAACTTCCAGTACTTGTCTGGGCGTTCCAGCCGCTGCATGAGCCGCTTCTTCTGTTCGTCGAGGGAGACGAACATGGCGACCTTCACCACGGTGGTGCCGTCGTCGACCAGCTTGCGCTCGAACTTGTTGATCTCGTCGTAGCGCTTGCCCCACACCTCCGGCGGCACCAGCTCGTGCACCCGCACCACCAGCACGTCCTCGTAGTGCGAGCGGTCGAAGACGCCGAGCTGCCCGCCGCGCGGCAGCCGCTTGCGGATCCGCCACAGGTAATGGTGTTTGCGCTCCTCGGGAGTCGGCACCCCGAAGGCCGCGTGGTCCACGCCCTGCGGGTCGACCGAGCCGATCACGTGCCGGACGATGCCGCCCTTGCCGGCGGTGTCCATGCCCTGCAGCACCAGCAGCACACTGCGGGTGTCGCCGGAGCGGCCATTGGCGTAGAGCTTCTCCTGCAGATCCGACAGCACCGCGCGGCGCTCCTCGAGCAGGGCCTCGCCGGCCCGCTTGTCGCCCTTGAAGCCCGGGGTCGTGGCCGGATTCAGGTCCTTGACCGAGATGCCGTCGGCGCGTAGCGCCTTGGTGACCGGTTTGGACCAGGATGTCGCCTTCGCCATGCGTCATGCGTAGCACGCGGCGCGGTTCCCCGCAGGCAACCGCGCCGATCAGACCCGCGCCAGGCGCACCAGCTGGGCGGCCAGTTCCGCGTCGGTGACCGGGGTCAGCGTGAGATCGGCGGCCGTGGTGAGCAGGTAGCGGCCGTCGCCGGAGAAGTCCAGCCAGGTGCGATGCCGGGTCGGCGGCGAGAGCGGATTCGCCGGTTCCACCGAGACGGTGATGAAGCCGCGCCCGTCGACGGGTTCGCGCAGTTTGCGGCGGAACCGGTCGGCTTCCTGCCCGGCTCCGGTGGCGTCGGGATACAGCACGGCCTGCTGGGGTTCGCGCAGCGGTTCCAGCCGTCCGGGCGGCGCGGACCCGATGATCTCCACCAGCTCCCGCCCCAAATGCTCGGCGGGACACAGCGATACCGTCACCGCGTCCGGCATCGAGACCAGGATTCCGGCCCGCTGCTGGCCCACCGCCGCGAAGGCGAGGATGCGCCGGGCCCCGGGCTGGGCGGTGCGTTCGCCGTAGAGGGTGACGGTCGTGGTGTCGGTGCGGGCGCACAGCGCCAGCGCCGCGGCCAGATCCGGATCGGTGCGGCGCAGGTGGCGCGACATCGGCGCGCCCAGCGGCAGCGGGCCGAATCGCGATGCGCCGCTGGGATTCTCGGATGCCGCCGGACTCGTGTCGATCGGGTAGGGACGGCGTTCCAGATCGGTTTCGCGGGTCCAGATGATCGCGAACTCGTCCGGGGTCAGGATCCATTTCATGTGGCCGACCCCCCTTTCTAGGTAACCACCTCCGTCCCGCCCGCGACCCTACCGGAGAGATTCTGCGGGTGCTGGCCGTCGCTCGCGAGCGCAGTGGGCGAGCTGTGGCGTTCGGGCGGAGGATTTCTATCGGTGCGGCGGTCCGGCGAACGGCAGTACGAGCGTGCAGGACACGGGCCGGGCATGCGCCGGGTCGAGGGCATTGAGGACCACGCCCACCGCCACCGGATCCGAGGGCAGTTCGAAGTGCTCGGTGTAATCGGTCGGGCACAGGTCCTGCAGCACCACGTTCTCGGCGTTCGGGCCGTCCAGCAGGCCGGTGGTCCAGGGGGTGGCGATCTCGTCGTACCGGGACACCACCGCGGTGAACCGAATCGCCGGGGCGATGGCCGGGTCCGGGTTCAGGTCGACCGCGACCCGGGAACCGGGCGACAGCTGGCACGGGCCGCACCGCGCCGCCAATTCCGTTCCGGGTGCGGTGGATTCGAGCAGCGGCTGCAGGTTCGCCAGGCCGCTGACCGTCGAACCGTGCAGCGGGGCGCCCAGCGCCACGTAATGGTCGATCTTCGGGGCCGCTCCGAAGTGGTTCAGGGCGTAGAACGGGACCGCGCCGCCCATCGAGTGGCCGACGAGATCGACCCGGTCCGCACCGGTTTCGGCGCGCACCCGGTCGATGAAGTCGGTGATCTGCCGGGCGCTGGTCTCGACCGGCGTCACCGCGCCCATCATCGGTCCGAGCGCGCCCGTGCCGTAGGTGGTGGTGAACACGCAGTACCCGGCGTTCGCGAGCACCGGCGACAGGGTGTTCCAGCCGACGGTGTCATTGCCCAGTCCGTGCAGCAGGACGACCGGATTCGGGTGCGCCGCGGTCGGTTCGCAGGACCAGTCGTTCGCGCCGGGCGGCGGTTGCCCCGGCGCGGTGAGCTCGGCGGCCAGCCCGCCGAAGTAGCTGTAGGACGGATCGGGCTGGTCGGCGGCGGCCGGGCCCGCGGCGAGGGCGGCGGCGAACAAGGCGGCGAGGGTGAGGCGGCCGGCGGCCGATCGCGACATGGATGCTCCCGAGGCTCGTGCCGGTCGTATGCCCGGCACCCCCAGCGCGCCGGGCATGACCGACCGGTCGGTCATAGGCTAGCCCGCTGTGTACCCTCAGGGAAAGTCTCGGCCCAGGAAAGGATTTCGGCCATGCCACGACCAGCGGAACCCGGTCGCAACGCCCTGCTCGACGCGGGGGCCGAGGTGGCCGCCCGCACCGGCCTGGCCGGGCTGTCGGTGAACGCCGTCGTGCAGGCGGCCGGCATGGCGAAAGGCACCTTCTACCACCACTTCCCGGACCGCCGCAGCTACGTGGTCGCCCTGCACCGCCGCTACCACGACGACCTGACCGCCCGGGTCCTCGCCGCCATCGGCGAGCTGGAGCCGGGCCCCGCCCGCCTCCACACCGGCCTCGCCGCCTACCTCGACGCCTGCCTGGCCACCCGCGGCACGAAAGCCTTCCTGGCCCAATCCCGCACCGACGCCGACCTGCTCGACGAGGTGACGGCCCGCAATCAACTCGTGGCCGCCCTGATCGCCACCGATATCGAAAAGCTGGGGTGGGCGGACCCCGCCCCGGTGGCGCACCTGGTGATCGCCATGGTCGCCGACATCGCGCTCGCCGAACTGTATTCCGGCGCCGCCCGCCCCGACCTCCGCGCCGCGCTCACCGCCCTGATCGACCGCACCCCGGCGTGACCGCCGAGTCCGATCAGACGGGGGCGACCTCGATGGTGATGTCAGCGGCGCGCAGCCGCTCGGTCAGCGCGTCACCCATGGCCGAGGCGGGGGTGAGGATGCCGGCCAGTTTCGGCAGATCGTCGAAGGCCAGGCAGAGTCCGGCCTGGCCGAGCATGACCGAGGTGGCCTGGTAGCCGGGGTCGCCCTTGCCCGCGAACGTGCACTCGTACTTCGCGCCCGAGGTGGTGTGGGCGAAGGTGCGCATGGTGAACCAGCCGCTGCGGCGGGCCTGCTCGCTCGGGCCGGTGCCGGGCGCGGGCACGATGCGGTCGAGCAGCTTGCGGCCCAGCGCCACCCGCGACAGCACCGCGCCGGTCGCCATGGTGGCCACGATGCCGCCCGCGATGCCGGCGGCGACCAGCGGCGAGGTGGCCGACGAGCCCGCGCTCATCACCTCGCGATAGCGGAAGTTCTTGCCGTAGGGCCAGCCCAGCAGGCCGTTCGAGCGACGCACGATCTTGCTGTTGTGCGCGCCCATGATGAACGTCGCCACCCAGCCGGTCAGGCTCGGGTCGATCTCCGAGGCCCGCGACCACGCCTGATCGGACTGGCGGCCGACATCGGGTTCCATGGACTTGTCGGGGCTCAGCGAATACGGGTGCGACATGACCGACGCCTTCGCCGGATCCTCGGCGATGGCCTCCATCATCGCGCGGCCGGAATCGATGGTGCCGCCGCTCATTCCGCCCTTGAGCCACGCCACCAGGGTGACATCGGTGAGCTCGCCGGTGTTGTCGGTGACGCTGCGCCGGTACAGCTGATACACGCTCAGATCCGACGGGATCGAGTCGTACCCACAGGAATTCACGATCTTCGCACCGGTCTCGGCGGCCTTGTCGCCGAACCGGTCGATGCACTCGCGGATGAACAGCGGCTCACCGGTCAGATCCGCGTAGTGGGTGCCGTTCTCCGCGCACGCCTGGACCAGCGGGAACCCGTAGCGCAGGTACGGGCCGACCGTGGTGACGACCACCGTGGTCCGCGCCGCCAGCGCGTTCAGGCTCTCCTGATCGGTCGAATCCGCCTGCACCAGCGGCCATTCCGCGGCGGCCGGTCCGAGCTCGCCGCGCACGGCGGTCAGCTTCTCCAGCGAGCGGCCCGCCAGCGCGATGCGCGCGCCCGCGGGCGCGGCCCCCAGCAGGTACTCCGCGGTCAGTTTGCCCACGAAGCCGGTCGCCCCGAATAGGACGAGATCGAATTCCCTTGCGGCCACAGGTCTCACCAATCTGTTTCTGGGGGTTCGGGGGCGAAACCCCGGCGAGCCCCGCGAGTTGGGTTTGTCACGCCTTGGCGGCGCGCTTGCGGGGCTTCTTGGTGGGCGCCCCGGTGGTGGGCGTGGGAGCCGGTCGGCTCGCCAGCCATTCGTGATGGGCGCGGCCGAGTTCGGTGACCGGGTCGTCCCCGTACAGCCACTCCCGCGCGATGCGGTGCCAGTTGCCGGTCGCTTCCAGCTGCCCGAGCATGCCGAAGGTCAGGAAGTCGGCGCGGCGGGAGAACAGGTGCTCGGGCGGCAGATTCTGTTGTTTCATGCCCTCGAAGTCGGTGGCGCGCGGGTCCACCGCGAGCACGAAGGCGCCGGAGGCCAATTCGGGGGTGATGGTGAGTTCCTCGTCCACCAGCGCCCATTCACACGCGGCGAGCACGTATTCCAGGCATTCCTCGGGCGTGATCTCCTCGGGCGATTCGATGACGCCGCGCTGCACCATGAGGTCGCGCAGGTCCTCGGCCCGCTCCTCGGCGGCCGCGCGGATGCAGACCGCCTCGAAGCGCACGTGTTCGGGATCCATCCGGTTGTAGAGCCCGAAGTCCAGGAACGCGACCCGGCCGTCGGGGCCGAGCAGCAGGTTGCCGGGGTGCGGGTCGCCGCAGAACTCGTTGAAGGTGAACAGCGAGCCGACGTAGAACCGGTAGATGATCTCGCCGATCCGATTCCGTTCGGCCGCGGGCATTTCCCGGATCTCCTCGAAGCCGCGGCCGGGGAAGTATTCGCTCACCAGCACGCGGGTGGTGGACAGTTCCGGGTAGGTGGTGGGCACCACGATGAACGGGTGCCCGGCGAACAGGTCCGAGATCTGCTTCTGGGTAGTGGCCTCGGCGACGTAGTCGAGTTCGCTCTCCAGGTTGAGCCGCAGCTCGTCGAGCACCGCCGGGGTCACCCACGGCATGGCGGACTGCAGGATGCGGCGGAACATGGCCAGGTTCTTCAGGTCCGCGCGCACGGCGGTGTCGATGCCCGGGTACTGCACCTTCACCGCGACCTCGCGGCCGTCGTGTAGGGTGGCCTTGTAGACCTGCCCGATCGAGGCGGCGGCGACGGGTTCGGGATCGAATTCGGCGAACACTTTCTCCAGCGGCTGCCCGAAGTCCTCCTCGATGACCGCCCGCATCACCTCGAACGACACCGAGGGCGCGCTGTCGCGCAGCACCGCGAGCCGCCGCTGGAACCGCTCCCGATGCTCGGGCGGCACCAGATCCAGGTCCAGCACCGACAGCATCTGCCCGAGTTTCATGGCGACGCCCTTCATGGTGCCCAGCACCATGACCATCTGCTCGGTGGCCCGGATCATGGATTCCTCGGCCATCCGGGCGCGCACCGCCTCGGACCGGCCGCGCATGGAGCGCCGGGTCTTCTGGGCGCGCAAGGCATTACCGGCTACAGCGATTCCCAGCTTCGTCCCCCGCGCGAGCCTGGATGTGGGCAGCTCTTTCGCCATCAGTGACCCTCCATGGGAGCCAACACCCCCGTTGGTGCCGACATGGCGGAAACCCCGTGATGCGAGCGTCTCAGAGGGTGCGCTCCGCCGACCTCAGACTAACCACACTGGGAACTCGAGTGCTAGCCGTCAGCTAGCACTGTTTCGGGTGTTCTCCGCATCGGGTAGCACGTGCGGGCGCGAGTTGAAGTAATGCCGGTCGCCGCCGGCACGAACCATGCCCTCGATGGCGCTCCAGGCCATCATGGTCAGGTAGTCGAGCATCTCCTCGCTGGACATGGTGCGGTTGGAGATCCACCAGTCCGTCGCCAGCTGCACGCCGCCGACCAGCACGTAGGACCACAGCATGGCGCCTTCGGTCTGCAGGCCGCGGTCGAAGGACTTGTCGATGATGACCGCGGAGACCACCTGCGCGAACAGCTTCTCGAAGTCGGCGAGGGTGGAGGTGTCGGTCGCCGCGCCGTTGCCCATGATGAAGCGGTACACGTCGGTGTCCGAATCCACGGTGTGCACGTAGGCCGCCAAGGTGTTGCGGACCAACTGGTATTCGTCGAGGTCGTCGCTGATGGCGCCGTAGATGCGCGGCATCAGGGTGGTCTCGATGAACCGCTCCATGGTGGCGCGGGTCAAATCCTGCTTGTCGGAGAAGTACCGGTAGAGCACGGTTTTGGAGACGCCGATCTCGGCGGCGATCTCGTCCATTCCGGCGTCGCCGCCGCGCTTGCGGATGGCGGCGAGGGTGCCGTCCACCAGTTCCTCGCGCCGATCGATCTTGTGCTGTTGCCAGCGCCGTTTGCGACCGTCCACACGACCCCCGCGTGGACCGGTGGCCGCCTCGACGGCGGCGCTCACGCTGCCTTTGGTGGTCACGCTGCGTTGGCTCCTTGTTCGCGTCCTGGGCCTGGGCCTATTCAGCTTAAGCCTCCCATGCTGTGGATCGCCGCCGTTCGGGAAGGGCCCGGTGGCGGGGAGTTCGTCACATCACGCGCCAGAATGGAAGTCATGGAGCAACCTGCCGGCAGTGCCGGGGTACTCGAGCAGACCGAGCCGAAGCCGATGAAGACCATGCCCACCGGCGGCGGAGCGTTCGCCGATCTCCTGGACGAAGAGGGTAAGAAGCGCGAGCTGTGGCGTATGAAGGCCATCGCCACGGGCTTCCTGGCCGTAGCCACCGTCGTCTATATCGTCTGCGCCTGGATCAGTTCCCGCGGCGCGGGCGGGGAGTGGGTGGGCTACGTCAAGGCCGCCTCCGAGGCGGGCATGGTGGGCGCGCTGGCCGACTGGTTCGCGGTCACCGCCCTGTTCCGCCATCCGCTGGGCCTGCCGATCCCGCACACCGCGATCATCCGCAAGAAGAAGGATCAGGTGGGCGAGGGCCTCGGCGACTTCGTGCGCACCAATTTCCTCTCGCCCGACGCCGTCGCCGTGAAGGTGAATTCCGCGCAGATTCCCTTGCGGCTGGGCCGGTGGATGGCCGAACCCGCGAACGCGGAACGGGTCTCCGACGAGAGCGCGACGATCCTGCGCGCGGTCATCGGCGTGCTGCGCGACGAGGACGTCGAGCAGATCATCGACCAGACCATCGTGAAGCGGATCGCCGAACCGCAGTGGGGTCCGCCCATCGGCAAGGTGCTCAACGAGCTGATCGCCGACAACCGGCAGGCCCCGCTGCTGGACCTGCTGGCCGAGCGCGCGCACCAGTGGGCGCTGGACTCGCAGGAGACCCTCGATCGCATCGTGAACCGGGACGCGCCCTCGTGGGCGCCCAAATTCGTGAATTCGCTCCTGGCCGAACGCATTTATCGAGAGCTGGTGGAATTCACCTGGAAGGTGCGCACCCAGCCCGATCACGAGGTGCGGCTGGCGGCCAATCGTTTCCTCGAGGAATTCGCCCACGATCTGCAATTCGACGAGACGATGATCGAGAAGGCGGAAAAGATCAAGACCGAGCTGATGGGCCGGCGTGAGGTCACCGGGATGGCGCAGGCCACCTGGCGGGCGGCCAAGCGGGTGATCCTGGAATCGGCCGACGATCCGAATTCGACCTTGCGGCGCAAGGTGTCGGAGAACGTGCGGCAGTTGGGTGAGCGGTTGTCCTCGGACCCGGCGATGCGCGATCAGGTGGACGGCTGGCTCGAGCGGGGTGTCCGCTACCTGGTCGCCAACTACGGCGCCGAGTTCGCGGGTCTGGTCAGCGACACGGTGGCGCGCTGGGATGCCGAGGAGGCTTCGCGCAAGATCGAATTGGCGGCCGGCAAGGACCTGCAATTCATTCGCATCAACGGCACCGTCGTGGGTTCGCTTGCGGGCCTTGTGATCTACACCGTTTCGCATTTGCTGTTCAATGGCTGAACAAATGACCAATTAGCGCTTCGGTTGAAGCGCTGAGTGTTTGCCGACACGGCACCGAGAGTGCGGTGCTAACAGAGCGCTTGCAAGAGTTAGCACCCCGTCCTAGAATTGGCCCCACAACCGCCGGAAGGTGAGTGATGAAGCACGATCCCGAGGTTCCCGAACCGATCGAAGGCGACGAAGCGGAGACGTCCGCCGCCGGAGACCGGTCGGGCCGCGTAGCCAACGCGGCTCACGACATCGGGGGCTTCATCCGGTCGCAACGCGAGGCCGCCCAGGTCTCGCTGCGACAGCTCGCACAGCTGGCGGGGGTGAGCAATCCGTACTTGAGTCAGATCGAGCGCGGGCTGCGCAACCCGTCCGCCGAGGTTCTCGCGCAGATCGCCAAGGGTCTGCGAGTCTCCTCGGAGGTCTTGTACATGCGGGCCGGGTACCTCGAGCAGAGGCCGCACGGCCCGGTCCGGGATGCCCTGCTGGCCGATGCCGGCCTGACCGAACGTCAGAAGCAGGTCCTCCTGGACATCTATGAATCGTTTTGCCGGGAGAACCAGGCGAACGAGGACAGAGGGGACGCAACGGAGCTAATGGGGGGCGTTCCCGGGGGAAACAGGGACAACGAAGTTCCGCCACGCACAACCGAAGTTCCGCCACGCCAGGAGAACGAACAACCATGACCGAATCGAATCTGACCGCCACCGTCACCAAGCCGATCTACGCCACCGTCGGCGCCGGCGACGCCCTCTACGCCGCCGTGACCGACGCCGTCTCGCAGATCCGGGAGCGCGCCACCTCCGCCGACGTGCAGGGTCGCATCGACGAGGCCCGCGAGCGCTTCGCCAACCTCCCGGCCGACCTGCAGGAGCAGGCCGAGACCCTGCGCCAGCGCGTGCAGGCGCTGCCGTCCGAGCTGCCCGAGGACCTGGCCGAGCTGCGCGAGAAGGCCACCACCGAGGAACTGCGCAAGCTGGTCGACCAGTACTACCACCAGCTGCTGGACTTCTACGCCGACCTGGCCGCCCGCGGCGAGGAGACCGTCGAGAAGCTGCGCGCCAACCCGGCCTTCGAGGACCGCTTCGAGCTGGTCGAGTCCCGCTACAACGACCTGCTGGCCCAGACCCAGGACGTGCTGGGCAAGGTCACCGACCAGGTCGGCCCGTACCTCGGCTTCACCGCCAAGGAGGAGGCCCCGGCCGAGGAGACCGTCGACGCCGAGGTCGTGGACGTGACCACCGAGACCGCCCCGGTCGAGGACGAGGCTCCCGTCGCCAAGAAGGCCGCCCCGGCCAAGAAGGCTCCGGCCAAGAAGGCCGCGCCCGCCAAGAAGGCCGCCCCGGCCAAGAAGTAGGTCTTCGCGTTCCGCGAAAGAGCTTGTCGCCCTCGCGCACTCCGGTGTGCGGGGGCGACGCGCGTTCCGGGGCGGTGACGCTCGTTGCGGGGACCACGCGGTTTCGTGTCGTGCCCGGAAGTCGCGGTGGCGGGGTCTGCGCTCCGTATGATGGGTGGGGTGATGGGAATACCCGGACTGATTCTGTGGGTCTTGTGGCTGGCCGCCATGGGCATGACGGTGTTCGCCCTCGTGCACGCGATTCGCCAGCGTCCGGACGCCTTCACGGCCGTGGACAAGCTGACCAAGCCGGTGTGGATCGCCATTCTGCTGGCGTCGCTGGGCGGGTTGCTGCTGGGGCAGACCGCGGTCGGGTTCCTCGGTATCGCGGCGGTGGTCGCGACGGGCGTCTACCTGGCCGATGTGCGGCCCAAGGTCGATGAGATCCAGCGCGGGCCGCGCTGGTAGGGAGGCTCGGGCTTTCGGCCGTCATCCGGTTCGCCGGGTGGCGGCCTCTTTTTTGTGATCGGCGCGGTGTGCGCTCGATTCCGACTCGGGAACTTTTCGGGTGCTTGCACTGGCTAGCACGCGGTACTCCGGGTTACTGTATCTATCAGTAACACAAAGGAGTGTCCTATGCAGGCAACGCTGCCTCACCCTGCGGACCTCGGCCGGAAGGTCCGTGACCTGGTGCTCGCGCACCGGGCCGACCTGCGCGGCCGGACCTACGGCATCGCGGACCTGAATCCGCCCGCCGGACCCTACGAGGTCCTGCCGGTCACCGCCTCCGATGGCGCCCGGCTGCGGGTGCACGCCTACGGTCCCGCCGACGGCGATCTGATCGTGCTGGTGCACGGCTGGACCTGCTGCCTCGAATACTGGAACCCGCAGATCAACGCCTTCGCCGGGGAATACCGTGTGATCGCCTACGACGTGCGCGGGCACGGGGAGAGCGACGAGGGCACCGCCCCGCTCACCACCGATCAGCTCGCCGACGATCTCGCCGAGGTCCTCGACGCCGCGCTGCGGCCCGGTCAGCGGGCCGTGCTGGTGGGACACAGCTTGGGCGGCATGACGATTCAGGCCTGGGCGGGCCGCTATCCGCAGCGCGTGCGCAAGCAGCTGCACGCGGTGCTGCTCACCAATACCGCGGCCGGCGACCTGATCGCCGAGACCACCGTGGTCCCGTTCCTCAATCGCGGCGCGGTCGCGCTGCCGTTCCGGGCGGGCCTGCTCGGGCTGAGCCTGCCGATCCTGTTCCCGCCGGTCAAACCCGTGAAATGGGTGTTCCGCCGCCAGATCATGAGCTTGGCGTCGGTCGGCGACATCGCCGACTTCGGCCTCAATATCGTGCGGTCCTGCCCGGCTCGGGTGCGCGGGCGGTTCGGAACCCTGTTGTCCTACTTGGATGTCGGGCACGGGGCGGCCCGGCTGACGGTGCCGACCACCGTCATCGCGGGCTCCGCCGACGATATGACCCCGCCGGTGCACGCGGAGCGGATCGTCGAGATGCTCACCGAGACCGGCAGTCTGGACGCCTATCGGGTGCTGCCGACCGGGCACCTGGGCAATGTGGAGGCCTATCGGGAGTTCAACGCCGAACTCGCGCGGGTCGCCCGGACCGCTTTCGGAGTTCCGGCGCAGGTGGTGGGCGCCTGAGGGGTGGGGCGTACTCACCCCTGGGGGACCTTATCCGCGAGGTCGTGCACCGCGAACATTGTTGTATAGCAAGAAGATATATACCTGCTTGCTGTTGCAAGCACCCCGGTTAGCGCGATACTGTGGTCTGGAACACAAAGGAGTGCTCATGCTGGTGAAACTGCCAGAGGCGGGTGTCGGCGTCGACGCGCTCACCGCGCCCTTCCGTTCCGGGCTGCGGTCCCGGGCCTACCGGACCGCATCGCTCAACTCCCCGCGACCCACCGAGGTCCTCCCCGTCACCACACGGGACGGTGTGAAGCTGCGCGTTCACGCGTACGGACCGGCCGATGGCGACGTGATCGTGCTGGCACACGGCTGGTCCTGCGCCATCGAATACTGGAACCCGCAGATCAACGCCTTCGCCGGCGAGTATCGGGTGATCGCGTTCGATCAGCGTGGCCACGGCGACAGCGAGAGCGGCACGCGCCCTTTCAGCGCCGACCAGCTCGCGGACGACTTCTCCGACCTGCTCGACGCGGTGCTGGCCCCGGGCCGTCGCGCGGTGCTGGTCGGGCACAGCATGGGCGGCATGACCATTCAGGCGTGGGCCGACCGGTATCCGCACCAGGTCCGGCAGCGGGCCTCGGCGGTGCTGCTGGCCACCACCGCCGCGCGGCAGATTCCCAACCGCGCCACCGTGATTCCGCTGCTCAATGATGTGATCCCGGGTCCGGACTGGCTGGCGCTGGCGCTGTTCGGCACCCCGGTGCCGCTGCCCGGCGGGCGCGCGGTCAATCTGATCGCCAAGCACCGGCTGATGACCCCGTCGGCCACCCGCGACCAGATCCTCTTCGGCACCTCGATCGTCCGGTCCTGCCGCCCGTCGGTGCGCGCCGCCGTGGCCCGGGGTCTGCTCGAACTCGATCTGCACGGCGCCGCGGCGCATTTGACGGTCCCGACCACCGTGGTCGCGGGTTCGCACGATCGGCTGCTGCCGGAGGTGCATTCGCGCGAGATCGCCGACACCCTCGCCACCGCCGGGCATCTCGACCGGTACGTCATCCTGCCCACCGGGCATCTGGTGAACATCGAGGCCGAGCAGGCGTTCAATGTGGAGCTGCACCGCGTGATCCGCCGTTCGCGCCGCGACCCGGTCGCCGTCGCCGGCTGATTCGGGCAACGACAACGCCCGCCCCCGCGAAAGCCGGGGCGGGCGTTGGTTTTTCGGGTCCTATTCGAAGACGACCGTGCGGCGGCCGTGCACCAGCACCCGGCCCTCCAGATGCCAGCGCAGACCGCGGGCCAGCACCACGCGCTCTATATCGCGGCCCTGGCGCACCATGTCGCGCACGGTGTCGGAGTGGTCGATGCGGGTGACGTCCTGCTCGATGATCGGGCCCGCGTCCAGCTCGGCGGTCACGTAGTGGCAGGTGGCGCCGATCAGCTTCACGCCGCGCGCGAACGCCTGGTGGTAGGGGCGCGCGCCGACGAAGGACGGCAGGAAGCTGTGGTGGATATTGATGGCCTTGCCCGCCCAGTGTTCGCACAGTTCGGCGGGCAGCACCTGCATGAAGCGGGCCAGCACCACCGCGTGCGGATCGTGGGCGTCGACCAGATCCCGCATCTGCTCGAAGGCGGGGCCGCGCTCGGCCGGATCCTTCGGGAACGGGATGTAGTGGAATTTGATGCCGTGCGCCTCGGTCATCCCGGCCAGGTCGGGGTGATTGCCGATGACGGCCTCGATGGTGGCGGGCAGCTCGCCGGAGGCGGCGCGGCCGAGCAGATCGTGCAGGCAGTGGCCGTCCTTGGAGACCAGCAGCACCGCGCGGCGGGGCTCCCCGGAGTCGTGCAGCTGCCAGTCGGTCTCCGGGCCCAGGTCGGCGGCGACGGCGGTGAACCGGTCGCGCAGCTCGTCCAGGTCGAACGGCACGGTGGCCGCCTTGATGGCCTGCCGGGTGAAGAACCACCCGGTCTCCAGGTCGGAGTGGTAACCCGCCTCCACGATCGATCCGCCGAAATCGGCGATGAAGGAGGTGATGCGGGCGATGATGCCGGGACGATCCGGGCAGCCCAGGGTGAGCACGTAGCGACGGTCGTCCAGGGTGGAACTCATGTCAGGCAGTATCCGCCTCCCGGGAAGGTCAGCGCGCGACCGGGTGCCGCTGACGGTCAGGCCTGCGGCCGGCGGCCGGGTGCCGCGACTGTTTCGGGCATTCCCGACGAGTTACCACCGAGGCACGAAATCAGTGGTCACGATGGCGAGCGGGACCGATCACAGGCGGTAGAAAGGGTCCGCGTAGTGGAAGTCGCCCTTGATCTCGAGTTCGTACGCGGTCAGGGTGCGGACCTGGAAGTGGGTGGCCCAATCCGGCTGGTCCGGGATGATGCCCACCCGGGTGCCGGGCACGAAGCCGAAGCGCGGGTAGTACTCGAGGCTGCCCAGCAGGCCCACGAGGGGCTCGTCGAGGGCGTCGGCGGCGCCGAGGGCGGCGTGCATGAGGGCCGAGCCGATGCCCGCGGCCTGATGATTCGGCCGCACCCCGAGCGGGCCCAGCGCCAGCACCGGGAACGGGCCCACGCTCGCGCGGGTGAGGCAGACGTGGCCGACCACCTGATCGTGGACCTCCGCCACCAGCGACAGCGTCGGGATCCAGACGGCCGCGTCGTCGCGCAGCGTGTGCACGAGCCCTACTTCGACGGGGTCGCCGGAGGGGCGGGAGGAAGGGGAATCGCCGTCGGCAGCCGCGGAGCGATCGGGGCTTGCACCGAAGGCGCTGCGGTGTACCGCGTCGATCGCGGCGGCATCGCCGGTACGTTCACGACGGATCAGCACGCCTACAAGTCTGCGTGACAGCGGCGGCGGCCCGCAACAAAGATGTGCCAAACTCGGTGCTCATGCCGAAGATTTCCCGCTCTGACGTGGCGGAGATGATCGATCACACACTGCTCTCACCCGATGCCACCCCCGCGGACGTGACCGCGCTGGTGGCCGAGGCGCGCGAATTGGGGGTGTTCGCGATCTGCGTGTCGCCGTCCATGCTGCCGGTGCGCGCGCCCGGTCTGGTGGTGGCCACGGTCGCGGGATTCCCCTCCGGCAAACATCATTCGCTGGTGAAGGGGGCCGAGGCGCGGCTCGCGGTGGAGCAGGGCGCGGCCGAGGTGGACATGGTCATCGACGTCGGCGCGGCGCGCGCGGGCGAGTACGGCGCGGTGCTCGCCGACATCGTCACCGTGCGGGAGGCGGTGGGAGATCGCGCCCTGCTCAAGGTGATCATCGAAGCGGCGGCGTTGAGCGATGCCGCCATCGTGGAGGTGTGCCGGGCCGCGGAACGCGCGGGCGCGGATTTCGTGAAGACCTCCACCGGTTTTCACCCCGCGGGCGGCGCGAGCGCGCACGCGGTGCGGCTCATGGCCGAGACGGTCGGCGGGCGGCTCGGGGTGAAGGCCAGCGGCGGGATCCGGGACGCGGCGCAGGCGGCGGAGTTGATCGCCGCCGGCGCCACCCGGCTGGGGCTGTCCCGGTCTCGCGCAGTGCTGGAAGGATTTCCGGTCTAGCGGCGGCCGGTCAGCACAGGATGGGCTGCTGCTGGGCGTTCGGATCCGCCTGCAGCACGGTGTTTCCGCCCTGCAGGGTGATGTGCAGGCCCTCCTTGGTGACCTCGACCTTGTTGGGCGTCAATCCCATCGGGTAGGTCTGCAGGCTCTCGGTCATCAATTGCACGATGCCCGAGACCAGATCGGTGGGCAGCCCGAAGCCGAGCAGCGATGCCTGCAGCGTCTCCACCTCGATCTTGCCGTCCACGATCTTCGGCTTGACCTGCAGTTGGGCCAGCCCGCCCAGCACCGCGAAGCTCAGTGTGCCGGTGGCGGGGTCGGAGGCGGTGGCCGAGACCAGACCGGCCATGGTCTGGGTGATGCCGTCATTGCTCCAGGTGACGTCGGCGCTGGAGCTGCCGACGCTGGCCTGCTTGCCGCCGTCCTTGGTCTCGACGTCGTGGAAGGTGGCGTTGACGACCATGCCCTGGGCCGGGCCGAACTTGGAATCGTCGCTCTTCACGGTGACTTCGCCGACCTTGTGGTCGAACATGGTGAGCAGCAGCGGCTTCCAGCCGAACGAGACGTCGATCTTGGAGCCCATCTGGGCCTCGAACTGCGAGCTGATGCATTTCTGGACCTTGTGGCGGGCCCAGGCCTCGCCGCCGGCGAGCCCGCCCGCGACCAGCAGCGCGGCCACCAGGGTGACGATCAACGCGATCCGCTTGCGGCTGCGCCGGGGACCGGACGAACCGGTCTGTCCGCCACCGACTTTCGCCGGGGGCGGCGGGGTGCCGGGCGGCACCGGAGTCGCGCCGGACTGGGTTCCGACGAAGCCTCCTACATCACCGGCATCGACATGGTGGTGGACGGTGGCTGGGAACTGAG
>NZ_JBSGCY010000020.1:0-65650 GCF_053602115.1 Nocardia sp. NPDC004582
GGGAAGTCGGCGCCCGAGAGTGGTTCGTCCACCGCGTTGTTCAGGCACACGTCGATGGGCACCGCGTTCCTGCGCTGCCCCGAGGCGGGCACCGCGCCGGTGGTGCGCACGGCGATCGTCGCCGACACCCCGACCATGCTGACCCGCGCCTTCACCGGTCGCCGGGCACGCGGCCTGCGGAATCGATTCCTGGTGGAGCATCAGGACGCTCCGGTCGCCTACCCCGAGATCCATTACGCCACCGGGCCTTTGCGGGCGGCGGCACGAACCGAGGGCAATGCCGACGCGGTGAATATCTGGGCAGGTCAGGCGCATGCGCTGACGCCGGAGCTACCGGCGGGCGAGTTGGTGCGGACCCTGACCGCGGACGCGAAAAAGGCTCTGGAACGGGCACTTTCGTCGCGAATCCAGACTTATTGACAACGGATTCCATCTACAATCGGCTGACACCTTCCGCCATCCCATGAGGAGAGCGTTATGTCACTCGACGTACCCACCGCACTACTCGAGCGCGCCGAACGCGGTGAAGTCAGCGACGCAGAGTTCGTCGAATGCGTCCGTAACTCGCTGCCCTACGCCTACGAGGTCGTCAGCCGGGTGGCCGACGATCTGCGTTCCGGCACGGCGGAATACGCCGACAACACCATCGCGCCGCCGGACGAGACGGCCCGGGGTCAGCTGCTGCGGGCCATGGCCTCCGATGCCATTCGGGGCGGCCTGGAACGCCATTTCGGCATCAAGCTCGCCTTCCAGAACTGCCACCGGGTCGCGGCCTTCCCGCTCGCCTCGGTCGGCGGCGACACCTACTCCACCTTCATCTCCACCCGCGCCCAGCTGCTCAACCAGAGCCCGGAACTGCGCAACTGCTGAGCGCCCCACGCCGATTCGGCGCGACCGTGACCCGGTCGCGCCGTTTCCGCGCTATCCCCGCGCCCGAAACCGGCGCACCTCGAGCACCGTCACCCAGATCGACCCCGCGAACGGCGCGACGAAGATCAGGTACGCGATCAGCGTCTCCAGCCATCCGTCGAACCCTTCGGAGAACGTCACCGCCAGCACCCCGACGCTCATGATCCCGAAGAACAGCACCCCCAGCCCCAGCACCGCCCACCACACCGGCTGCCACGGCCGAATCCCCCGCCGCCGCACCGGCTTCGCCACCGCCCCGGCATAACCGGCGGCATACGGCGCCCCGAACCCCACCGCACCGGTCATCGGCTGCTCAACCCGCCCACCCGGCTGCCCCGCCAAGCCCGCCGCGATCCCACCCGGCAGCGGCGCAGCGCCCGAACCCATCACGCCCGACAGCGGCGTCGCACTCCCACCCATCAGACCGGGCAGTCGCGTAGCGCCCGAACCCATGACGCCGGACGATGGCGCAGCGCCCGAACCCATGACACCCGGCGCCGGTGTAGCGCCCGCACCCATGACGCCGGGCGGTGGCGTTGCGCCCGAGCTTATTCCGGGCGACTTGCCGCCACCCATGCCCATGCCGGTCTGCGGAATTGCCCCACCGGCGGCGAGCCGACTGGGCAGTGGAGTCGTGCCCGAGCCGATCCGGCTCGGCGGCGGTGTCGCACCGGGGTTCATCCGGCTCGGCGGAGGTGTTGCGCCCGAAGGGGTTCTGGTCTGCGGCGCGGGTGTCGGCCCGGCGGCCGAGCGGCCATAGGACGCCTGGCCCGGCCCGGGGCCTGGCGTCGAGCTAGGGCCTGGGGCTGAACTCGGGCCCGAACCCGAGCCTGGGCTCGACCCGAAATTCACCGGTCCAGGGGGCGGGGTGTACGGCCCGTACTGGCCCGCGGGGGTGGGAGTGTGGCCCGGGAATCCGTCCGCGCCATCCCATTTCGCGGTGGGCTCGGCCCGGCGGTGCGGGGCCTGACGTGGGGCCGGTGCGGATTCCAGGGCGGTGCGGGCGGCGGCGGCCAGCGCGCCCGCGGAGGGGAAGCGGTGGTCGGGGTCCTTGGCCATACCGCGTGCGATGACGGTGTCGAGGGTGGCGGGGACCGCGGGGTTGCGGTCGGCGGCGCGGGGCGGGTCGTTGGTGAGGTGGGCGGCCATCTGCTGAACGGGGTCGGTGTGGGCGAAAGGTTTCGCGCCGGTGAGGGTTTCGTACAGCAGGCAGGCGAGGGAGTAGACGTCGGAGCGCAGGTCCTCGGTGCCGGAGTAGCGTTCGGGGGCCATGTAGGCCCAGGTGCCCACGGCCACTCCGGTGCAGGTGATGGTGGCCTGGCCGACGCCGCGGGCGATGCCGAAGTCGATGAGGTAGGCGAAGCCGTTGGGCAGGGTGAGCACGTTGGAGGGCTTCACATCCCGGTGCACCAGTCCGGCCTTGTGCGCGATGTCGAGGGCCTCGGCGATCTGCGAGACCAGGTCCACGGCCCGGGCGGGCGGCAGCGCACCCGTATCGCGCAGGGTCTTACCCAGGTCGGAGCCTTCGATCAGCTCCATATCGATGTATAGCCGTCCGTCGAGTTCGCCGAAGGCGTGGATGGGCACCACGTGCGGCCCGCGTAGTCGGGCGGCCAGGCGAGCCTCGCGTTCGAAGCGCCGCCGGTAGTCCTCGTCGGCGGCGAGTTCGGCGGGGAGCAGCTTGAGGGCGACTTCGCGTTCCAGGCGGGTGTCCTCGGCCAGCCACACCTGGCCCATGCCGCCGCGCCCGAGCAGCTCGACGAGCCGATAGTGGCCGAGATTGCCTGCCCCCGGCACCTGCCCTCCCCTATATCGACCGCGTACTGCGATGCTCAGCATACGGCGCGGTCCGCCCGAAGGGCAGGTGCCGGATGCGCCTGCGGCTCAGACCTCCTGGAGTTTGCGCTTGAGCACCTTGCCGGTGGGGTTGCGGGGCAGTTCGGCGAGGAACACCACTTCGCGCGGCACCTTGTACCGGGCCAGGTTGTCCTTCACGAATTCCTTGACCTGGGGCTCGGTGAACGACTGGCCGTCGTGGACGACGACGAAAGCCTTGAGCCGCGCGCCGAATTGGTCGTCGGCGACTCCGATGACGGCCGCCTCCCGCACCGCGGGATGGGTGTAGAGCAGTTCCTCGACCTCGGCCGGGAAGACGTTCTCGCCGCCGGACACGATCATGTCGTCGTCGCGGCCGTCGATGAAAAGCCGTCCGGCGGCGTCGAAGTGGCCGACGTCGCCGGAGGACATCAGCCCTCGGATGACTTCCTTGTGGCCGCCGCCCGTGTACCCCTCGAACTGGATGGTGTTGCCGACGAAGATGCGTCCGGTCGCACCGTTCGGCACCGTGCGCCCCCGCTCGTCGAGGATCTCCACCCGCGCCCCCAGCACCGGTTTGCCCACGCACCCGGGCTCATCCGCGAGATCGGCGGGCGTGGCGATGGTGGCGTAGGCGACCTCGGTGGATCCGTACAGGTTGTAGACGACCGGTCCGAACGCCGCCGTCACCTCCCGGCACAGTTGCGCGCCGAGCTGGGATCCCGCCACGAACACGATGCGCAGCGCGGACAGGTCGTGCCCGGTCAGTGCCCGCCCACCCAGATCCATCATGCGCGACAACATGACCGGCACCACGATCAGCGTGGTGGCCTGGTGGCGGGCCATGGAGTCGATGGCGGTCTGCGGGTCGAAGCGGCGGCGGATCACCAGCGTGGAGCCGAAGCCGAGGCTCAGCATGGCCATGGCGAAGCCGAGGGTGTGGAACATGGGGGCGCAGCATTCGGTCACCTCGTTCACCCGGAACGGGACCTTGGACAGCAGACCGCCCAGGGACAGCAGCGATTTCGGTTCCGCGCGAGGCGCGCCCTTGGGGGTGCCGGTGGTGCCGCTGGTGAGCAGGATGATCTTGGGTTCGGCGCCGGGCGCGGGCGGCGCGTCGGGTGAGCCGGTGGCGATGAGGTGTTCGAGGCTGTCCTCGCGCGGCTGCTCGGTCCAGGCCCGGTAGCTGCCGCGGGTGGGGTGCACTTCGCCGAGCAGGTCGGCGTACTCGTCGTCGTAGACGAGCAGGTCGGTGCCCTCGCGGGTGGCGACGTCGCGGATCTGCGGGGCCGCGAAATCGGTGTTGAGCAGGATGATCCGGGCCCCGCATTTGGCGGCGGCGAAGATGGCGTCGAGCAGGCCGCGGTGATTGCGGGCCAGTACGGCCACGCCCTCACGGGGTTTGAGCCCGCGGGCGCGCCAGGCGTTGGCGAGCCGGTTGGAGCGGTCCTCGAGTTCGGCGAAGGTGAGTTCGCCCAGTTCGTCGATGACGGCGGTGCGGCCGCCGTAGCGCGCCGCGGACAGCCGCAGCCCGGCGGCGAGGGTGCCGTAGCGCAGCATGGCGGTGGCGGCGGCCAGCAGTACCGCCGGGGATTCCACTCGCGCCAATCCGGCTTCCATGGCCAGGCGCGCGGATTCCGCCTCCAGGTAGGCCCGCTCCCCCACCAACTTGATCAGCCCGAATGTCATGCCTGATCACCCTGTTTCGATTCCACCCCGGACCTCCTCGTCCACCCCTGCGGATTGCGGGCATCTGCCCTCAAACTAACCGTACGGACCCGGGGCCGCGACCGGAACTGCCTATCATGGCGACCGTGACAGATCCGTTGTCGGCGAATCGGCGGAACTGGGATGCGCGCGCGGGCATCCACGCCGCCAGCCGTTTCTACCGTGATCACGATGCGAGCTACTGGTTCGCGCCCTTCGAATGGGATGTCCTGGGCGAGGTGACCGGCCTGGACGTCGCCCATCTGCAATGCCATCTGGGCACGGAGACAATCGAATTCGCGCGCCGGGGCGCTCGCGCGGTGGGCCTGGACTTCTCGCCGGAGTCGGTCCGGCACGCCCGGGAATTGGCCGGGGACGCCGTCGAATACGTGTGCGCCGACGTGTACGACGCGCGAGAGGCGCTGGGCGAGAAGAGTTTCGACATCGTCTACACCGGCAAAGGCGCGCTCTGCTACCTGCCGGACCTGACCCGCTGGGCTCGGGTGGTCGCGGATCTGCTGCGGCCCGGCGGCCTGTTCTACCTGGTGGAATTCCATCCGTTGCTGCATGCGCTGGGTCCCACGCCGCCGCCGGAGATCGACCCGAGTCAGCTGGTGCTGCACGACGACTATCTGGCCGGGCGCGGCGCGCAACGCCGCGACAGCACCCACACCTACACCGACGGCCCGGACCTCACCACCGGCACCACCGCCTACGAATGGCGGCACGGTCTCGGCGAGGTGGTCACCGCCCTGCTCGACGCGGGCCTGCGGATCACCGGCCTGACCGAGACCGACACCCTGCCGTGGCCGCGCTGGCCGCAGATGGTGCCGACCGAGACCGGCTGGTGGCGGCTGCCGCCCGCGGATCCGATCGTCCCGGTGCTGTACGGATTGTCCGCGGTCAGGGATAAATAGCCGCAAGCTATTGACTGGCGATCCCCACGGCGAGACACTGGAGTTCACACCGGAACACCGGGGCGAGCCATAGTGTCTGACGAGACGTCGAAAGACATGGGTGGCATGTTCGAGGAATCCGGCCAGGCCCCCGGCAAGCCAGTCGGATGGAGAGTGGTCAGCGACGACTGATACTCCGAATTCGGTGGAGACTACCGGGGACTGATCTGTGTATGGGGGAATCCGAGCCGGTCAGAGCACCGATTTCGAGCCGCGTCCCGGGTGGGGACGCGGCTCGAGCCGTTTTCTCGCTACCGCGATCAGGACAGCGTGACGACCGTCAGCGCGCCCTCGGCGTGCTGGGCGCGCAGCCGCTTCTTGTCGAATTTGCCGACACTGGTCTTGGGCACCTCCGTGATGAAGGTCCAGTGCTCGGGCAGCTGCCACTTGGCGAACTTCGGCGCGATGAAGTCGCGCAGCTCTTCGGGTTTGGCCGCGGTGCCGTCGGCCAGCACGATGGCGACCAGCGGGCGCTCGTCCCACTTCTCGTCCGGGATGCCGATGACGGCGGCCTCGGCCACGGCCGGGTGGCCCATGACCGCGTTCTCCAGGTCCACCGAGGAGATCCACTCACCGCCGGACTTGATGACGTCCTTGGAGCGGTCCACCAGCGTGAGGTAGCCGTTGGGGCTGATCTTGCCGACGTCGCCGGTGCGCAGCCAGCCGTCGTGGAACTTGTCCGGGTCCACCTCGCCGCCGGACGGCGAGTAGTAGGCGCCGGTGATCCACGGGCCGCGAACCTCCAACTCGCCCAGGGATTCTCCGTCGTTGGGCAGCACCGAGCCGTCGTCGGCGACCAGGCGGGCCTGCACGCCGGCCGGGAAGCGGCCCTGGGTGTAGCGGTAGCTCCAGGCCTCGTCACCCTCGGCGCCGGCGGGCGGGTGGGCGACCGAACCCAGCGGGGAGGTCTCGGTCATGCCCCAGGCGTGCAGCAGCTTGACGCCGTGCCGCTCCTGGAAGGCCTGCATCATCGACGGCGGGACGGCCGCGCCGCCGACCACGCAGGTGCGCAGGTGCGAGATGTCCTGCGGCTGCGCCTGCAGCCCGGCCAGCACGCCACCCCAGATGGTGGGGACCGCGGCGGCGAAGGTGGGCTTGGCGACGGCCATCATCTCCAGCAGCGGGGCGGGCTGCAGGAAGCGGTCGGGCATGAGCACATTGGCGCCGGACATCATGGCGGCGTACGGGATGCCCCAGGCGTTCGCGTGGAACAGCGGCACGATGGCGAGCACGGTGTCGGAGGCGTCGAAGCCCATGCCGTTGGGCGAGATCACCTGCATGGCGTGCAGCCAGTTGGAGCGGTGCGAGTAGACGACGCCCTTGGGGTCGCCGGTGGTGCCGGAGGTGTAGCACATGCCGGCCGCGGACCGCTCGTCGATGACCGGGAAGTCGTAGCTGTCGGACTGGGCGTCGAGCAGCTCGCGGTAGGAGTGCACGGTGACGCCCTCGGGAGCCTGCAGCGCGGCCGCGTCGCCATTGGCGACGATCACGTGGCGGACCGTCTTCAGGTTCGGGAGGTACTGGGCGAACATCGGCAGCAGCGAGCCGTCGACGATCACGACCTGGTCCTCGGCATGGTTGGCCACGAAGACCAGCTGCTCGGGGAACAGGCGGATGTTCAGGGCGTGCAGCACCGCGCCCATCGCGGGGACGGCGATGTAGGCGACCATGTGCTCGTTGTTGTTCCACATGAAGGTGCCGACCCGGTCTCCGACGCCGACGCCCAGGTCACGCAGGGCGTTGGCGAGCCGGGCCGCGTCCTGGCCGACCTCACGATAGGTCTGGGTGCGTAAGCCGTCGCCGGTCCAGGTGGAGACATGACTGTCGCCCTGGAAGGTGGAGGCGTAGCGCAGCAGTGTCGCCAGTGACAGCTGCTCGTCCTGCATGGTGCTCAACATTTCCCAACCGCTCCTTGCATGTACCTACGAGTGACGTGAACTGAGTCACTTGCGGCGAGCCTAGCCGAATTCGGACATGAGCTGCGAGGAAGTCGTCCCGGGTCGGGGGACGAGGTCTCGGGCTGCGGACGACGAACCCCACCCTCGTCGTCCGCAGCCCGTTGCCGACCCGCCGCCGCCCAACACGACGACCAGCCGGCTCCGCGGTCCTGATCAGCGACTCGGCGCGCTGACGACGCCCCCTGCGGCGGCGCAGAATAGCCAATCACTAACCAGGACAAGCAAATTGGAGCAAAGACTTCCGTGAATATAGGTAGTGCGGCACGGGGCTGTCCAGTCGGGGACAGCGTCGCAGGTCAGACGGCGCTCACTGGCCCGGACAGTGGGCGGTGAGACCGACTTTCGGGCAACCGCCGGCATCCGAACCTCGGGTCACCGCCGGGGGTGGCCGAAAATACCGATTCACTGACCGGCGATGTCTGCATGACCAGCGGTAATGCGCTCTACCGTTGCCGGTATGCAGCGAGAGCCGTCCATTCTGATCATCGGTGCCGGATTCGCCGGACTGGGTATGGCGCTGGAATTGCAGCGCCACGGCCTGACCAACTTCTCCATTCTGGAGAAGGCCGCCGACCTCGGCGGGGTCTGGCGGGAGAACACCTATCCGGGTGCGGCCTGCGATGTGCCGTCGCCGCTGTACTCGTGGTCGTTCGAGCCGAAATCGGATTGGCCGCGGCGGTTCTCGCAGCAGGCCGATATCCACGCGTACATGCGTGCGGTCGCCGAGAAGCATGACCTGCCGGCCAAGATCGAGTTCGGGGCCGAGGTGGTGGACGCCGAGTTCGACGAGTCGAGCGCGATGTGGCGGGTCCGCACCGCCGACGGGGTCACCCGCCTGGCGGATGTGCTGATTCCCGCGGTCGGGCAGTTGTCCCGGCCCGCCATGCCGAATCTGCCCGGCATCGATTCCTTCACGGGCGCGGCGTTCCATTCGGCCGAATGGGATCATTCGGTGGATCTGACCGGTAAGCGGGTGGCGTGTATCGGCACGGGAGCCAGTGCCATTCAATACATTCCGGCGATCCAGCCGAAGGTCGCCCAGCTGACCCTGTTCCAGCGTTCGGCCGCGTGGGTGCTGCCGAAGTTCGATGTCGAATACACCCGGCTGCATCACGCGCTGTTCGAGTACGTGCCGGGCGCGCGCCTGGCCGAGCGTTTCGCGATCTGGACGTTCTTCGAGGTGATGGCGTTGGCGCTCACCGATATTCCGGCGATCAAGACCCCGGTGATCGCGATCGCCGACCGGCACCGCGCCAAGCAGGTCCCCGACGCGGCGCTGCGCGCCAAGCTGACCCCCGATTACGCGGCGGGCTGCAAGCGCGGCCTGTTCTCCAACGAGTACTTCCCCGCCCTGTCGCAGCCCAATGTGACGGTCGAGACGGCCGCCATCGAAGCGGTGACCCCCAACGGAATTCGCACCGCCGACGGCGTCGAGCATCCGGTCGACGTGATCGTCTACGGCACCGGTTTCAAGGGCACCGAGTTCCTGGCCCCCATGCACATCTACGGCCTGCACGGCCGCAAACTGGCCGACGAGTGGTCCCCCGAGGGCGCCCGCGCCTTCCTGGGCATGTCGGTCCCCGGTTTCCCGAACCTGTTCCTCATGTACGGCCCCAACACCAATGTCGGTTCCGGCTCCATCATCTACATGCTGGAATCCCAGTCCCGCTACATCCGCCAGGCCATCACCTACCTGTCCCGCCGCCCCGGCCGCTACCTCGCCGCCACCCCCGAGGCAGAACAATCCTGGGACGACTGGCTGCAGCGCCGCCTGAAGGACACCCCCTGGAACTTCTGCTCCAGCTGGTACCGCAACGCCTCCGGCCGCATCACCAACAACTGGCCCGGAGCCACCCTGCTCTACCGTTGGAAAACAACCAGATTCACCCCCAAGGCCTACCTCGAATCCGAAGCCTCCCGCCGCTGACCCAGCGGATGCGACCCCCAAGCCCCCAACCAGGTAGACTGCCGACGACCCGGCCACGCTCGGGCCGTCAGCCCTCGTAGCTCAGGGGATAGAGCACCGCTCTCCTAAAGCGGGTGTCGCAGGTTCGAATCCTGCCGAGGGCACACCATCAGCGCCGGACATGACCACATCCCCGGCCGAGCACCTACTCTGAACACGAGCACCCCGCCGGTTAGGTCCCGGCGGGGCGTTCGTCCGTCAGGCGGCGATCAGCCCGCGATGCGATGCGACGCCGGCCTTCGAGCGGATCTTACTTCCGTCACCGGCCGCGGCCGCCGCGTCCCGGCAGTAGTCGCCCAACACTCCCGTTCCAACCGCGCCCTGATCGCGCCCACACTGTTCTCCGGCGGCACCCGCGGCGGCCAGAGCGCGACCCGGAACAGTACGCCGCCAGGGACCAGAAACGCCAGCATCCAACCCCGGAACAGGGCGATCTCGTGATGGACCAGATAGGTGATCACTTCTCCAGTTCCCTTCATTCTGATTCTTTTGGGCCACAGTTGATTTCATGGACTCCCGGAAGATCCGCGTCGATGACGGTCACGCCGAGGGGTTCGAGGGCCGAAACGTCAGCCGCCAGTTCGCGCAGCTGTGCCAGATACTCATCCATCGGCACAGGCCACGCCTACGTCTCCATCGCGGGCGAGCTCGCACACCGAATTCGAACGGGGACACTGCCACCTGGATCTCAGCTGCCCAGCCTCGCTGAGATGGCCGCCGACAACGGCGTTTCAGACATAGTCATCCGCAGGGCGATCAAGCTCCTGCTGAGCCAAGGCCTGGTCCGCACGATAGAGCGCCGCGGGACCTTCGTTGCGGATCGACCGAATCTGATCCGGGTCTCACCCGAGCGGCAAATGGAAAGTCCCGAAGCAACTTTCGGTCATGAGTCTGATCACGCGGTTCGAATCGAACGCGACTCACAGCGCATACCCGTTCCCGCCACAATCGCGGAGGCGCTGGGCCTCACCAATGGCGAGGAGATCACCCACGTCGCCACCCGCACCAGCGAGAACGGTAAACCGATCTCGATCTCCGATTCCTACCAACCCTTGGGCATCCACGGCACGACGACCGCGGCGTTCCTGGAGGAAACGGTCGCCGACCGACTACCGACACCAACCCATGCCACATGGCTTGGTACGCCCGCAGGCGAGTTGGTCAAGACGGTCCATCAGCGCTTCATGGACCCTGACGGCCGAGTGATCATGATCTCCGATGTGTCGTATCCGCTCAACCGGTACGACGCATTCGTATTCCGCATGGCGCTCACAGGTGACGAGTCCTGACGGCGACTATCGGCGCACCCACCCCTGGGCGACATCGGACAGATTCCACCATGAAACATATTGTGGTGAAGTAGATTTAATCTCCCAGTCTTCCGACAAGGCATCGAAAAAGGCGTCATCACCAGTCTTGCCGCCTTTCGGCTCACCGATGAAGATCAGCCGCTGACCTCCGTGCGCCGCGAACCTCGCAAGGGCCTCGGAGGCCATCGGGTTCCCCCATCCGGGCGGCCAGCACATCAGTAACGTGTGATCGGCGTTCCCCGCGGTCCGTGCCGAGTACTGCTCCAGGTCGCCGACACTGTGCCAGATATCGCGCTGACCGGCGGCGCCAGGGAACGAGATGTTGTCGGTAATGTCCGGTGGTTCCGAGTCGAAGGCGTCTACCTTAACCCCCGCATGCTCCAGCTGCGCGGCCCAATACCCGCGTCCCGCACCGAGTTCCACTACCGGACCGGCTTCACAGAACTCCCGGATCCACGCAACCGTTTCCGGCGAGGGAATGGCATACGCGTATGCGGCCTGGAGGATTGTCTGCGCGAACGCGAGCCGAGCGCTCCCGGACGGTTTCCCGCCGTCAACGACCCATCGCCCATCTCGCTCCGAGACTGCAGACTCCACGATGTCCCAGTAGGGATTTCCACTCGAAGACGCGCCGCCCGTCATGTAGTGCACGAACTTCAGGTCGAACGCCGCGTCGGCTTGCTGATCACCCGTACCCGGCAGCATCGGAGCCGTCTCCAGATACTCCGCGACCTTTGGATACCGAGCACGCAATCGCTGCTCGTCACCGAGTAGAGCGGCGAGCTCACTCCGCCGCTCCGGGGTCAGCGTGAGATCAGCCATACCCCAATTCTGCCCTTTAACTGATCGATCTCGGCCCCCTTCAACAGGATCGGACAGCTCTAGCGATCAGCGGCATGACAGCCCATTCCAATCTCATCGCCGAGTGGCACACCCTGGAGGGGTTTTGTCCAGTTTCACCTCCACCATGTGCCACTCGGCAACTGCGGACGTTTCGGGCATGCGAACGTCGTGGGATGATGTCGCGGTGTTGGGCTTCGGCTGCAACGTGTCGGAAGCTTCGAGGTGCCTGCCACGCGGCAATAGAGTGTGTTTGACGAGCCGGGCTACGGTTCGCGAACACCACTGACTGTCAATTGTTTCCGGTGATGGTCATAGTGCTGCCCCGGGTACCGGTAGAGCTCCGCAAGCGACATGGACCCATGGAAGTACGGATCCCAGCGACTCGGGTAGTGCATCTCGCGCATGAACCTCGTGGCATCCTCCCGCCGCAGGGAACGCTGCAACGAAGCCACGACCCGATCCATCTTCGCGCCCATCCTGCGCCGGTTGTACACACGCGCCGCGAGTCGAGAGCCATAGAAGTTGATCACATCGAACGGGCCAGTCACCGCGTTCAGGAATCGTGCGTTCGCCCGGCTCGCACCCTCAGGCAGACGACCGAATATCCGCACGAGGATCAGGAGCTTCTGAACAATCATGTAGCCGAAGACCATATGGAACAGCAGCTCTTCGTTGGTCCAGCGGGTGCCGTTCGTGGGGGCGGTCCAGTCGTCGGCACCGGTGGTGTCGAGCAGATGGTGAAAATCGGCTCTCGCCCGCTCTAGGTCTGCGGCAAGATCCTCGCGGTCGACGTTCGGTTGTGACATGTCTGCACCTCGATTCGAGCGCCACAACACGCTCATACGACGATGGTCTCGCACGTACGCCCGGAGTCAAGGCACCAGGCGGAATGCCCCACATTCGGCAGTAGCGGACGTTCTGCAGCGCACCGGGTTCCGAGGGGGGACGATGACCGGCAAGCCTGTGACGACGCTGTACGACTATCAACTCGCGATGCTCCACCCGATGTGCACAAGCGCACCGGCACGAGCTGCCGACTTGCTCGATCGCATCGGCGCAACGCGTATCGACACCGCGATTTCCGAGAAACGATGGTTCTACGGCCACGCCACCAACAATTTCTGCTCGATAGCCGAATACGTAGCAGCTTGGGGCACACCGGATTCGAGTAGAGTCGAACGCAACGGCGATCGCGAGACCCGCTATGCGGGATGGGATCTGCCGTTCTGGCCCGGTCTGCAGCTCGAGCTGATGGAGTTGTCTGCCCACGTACGTCCGTTCAAGAATCTGGTTCGCAGCCACGGCTCCCCGCGCCCGCCGCGGGCAGTGGTCGCCGACCTGACACCCTGGTCGTGCACCGTCGGCGAGTTTCATGACGGGACCCTCGGGCCGACCGACGTCGTCGATGGATTCGGCAGCGTTGGGTATCTCGCCGCCTTTCAAGGACTCGATCCCGCATCAGGGGCCGATCGCATCTTTTGGGCGCACTTCGACCATGGTCTGTTGCAGTACATCGAGCCGGCGCCGGAGACATACGTCTGGGAGCCGACGCTGAACGTCTGAAATCACGCGCGCAGGAAGGCAGGAGAGGATGTTCGGGGCGCGGGATCAGGGTTTCTCCGGATGTCCGCGGTGGTAGCGCCTGCATAGGGTGTTGGGGTTGTTCCGGCATCGATGAGGTATGGGTGCGTGGTGCCGGTCGGGTGATGGGAAGGGGAGCGATGACATCGCAGGCAGGGACCGCTGCGCGTACTTATGTGGTTACCGGTTCGGCATCGGGAATCGGTGCGGCGACTGCCGCATTGCTCCGCGAACGTGGTGCCAGGGTGATCGGATGCGATCTCGACAACGCTGAGGTTCGGGCCGATCTGTCCACGCCTGGCGGTCGTCTCTCCCTTGTGGATCAGGTGAGTGAGTTGGGGCCGATCGATGCGGTGCTGGCGATCGCGGGTGGCGGCCGGACCGGCATGCTGGAAACGAACTATTTCGGCGCTGTCGCGACATTGGAGGGCCTTCGTCCGTTGCTGGCGCGAAGTCCCGCGCCGCGGGCGGTGGCCGTGTCGTCGACATCGTCGCTGGCACCCGCCGACGAGCGAATCATGCGGGCATGCCTCGAAGGCGACGAGGCTGCCGCGGTCGCGTATCTGGCCGATGATCCGGTGGCCGGTGGCGCGACCGCCGGGTACGGGACTGCCAAGCGTGCGTTGAACCGCTGGGTGCGAAATGTCGCTCCGACCGCCGAGTGGGCCGGAGCTGGCATAGCGCTCAATGTGGTTGCCTCGGGGGTGGTCGATACTCCTGCGGCACAGTGGATCTTCGCTGATGACAATGTGCGCAAGGCAGTCGAAACGGCTGCGCCACAACCTTTCGGCGGATTCCCGGGCCGTCCGGAATGGATCGCCGAACTCATCTGCTGGCTCGCCGGGGAGGCCAACCGTTTCGTCACCGGTCAGGTCATCTTCGCCGACGGTGGATCGGAAGCCGCGGCGCTCGGCGACCACCACTGGCGGTAGTCCAGACCCGCCGCCCCTGGCCCGCGGTCCGCCCGGCCTCGGATCGGCACGGCCCGTTGATCTTCCGATGCCCCCGCGCTGGCCGGATCGGTCAGCGCGGCAAGTTTTGTACAGCAATGGCTCCCAGGCGCCATGGCTGGTCAATACTGGCTCTTGACATGACAGCCGGCGCTTTCCGCGCTGCCGGTGTTGGCGTCGTTGACGGCGGCGGAGGAGCCGCCGGCGCTGCTGCCGGTTAGATGGCCTATCACCAGATTCCCCACCGTGTAGTCAGGGCTGAGATCGGCCGACTGCTGGCTGGTGATCGTGCCGCTTGCGCTCTTCTGCATCGCGACGACGTGGAGCGGTGTCATGCGGCAATCCAAGGTGAGGTTGAGGTGGATGCCGTAGTTGTCCTGCCGCGGTAAGAACGGACTCCCTGCGAGCGCGGTACCGTTGACCGTGATCCATACCGGAGTCAAATCCGTAACGTGCATACCGATCTCCGACGCCTCACATGGTTCGTAGGTCCCGTAGCTGCGAACGCATGCGACCGTGAGGTTGGTGATATCGGCAGAGGCCGGTGCCGCGCCGAGCCCCACGCTGGCAACGGCTGCGGTCGCCGCGATGCAGAATGTGGTGCGGGCCAATGGTTTCGGCTTCATCGCTGTTGGATCTCCCTGCTCGCCCCGGGGAAGGTCGCGGGACAGCAGGAATCTAAGCCACCGAATCAGGATTTGAAACGAAATCACTTCACCAATTCTGGGGTCTTGATATGCAAACCCCCCGTACACGGCCCGCCCGCGCGTACTCGCAGCACGTCCTCAACTCGGCAATATAGGGGCGTTCCGGACCGCACCAGGTTGCCGCCGCCGGTCGAAACATCGATGGTCGACTACGGAACACGCTTCGACGCATGGCCGTGACCTGGAAGCACGTCCACATCTAACCCCAGAAGACGCACGAAATCGGCATGCGCCTGTTCGGTCCTGGCTATCGAAGCCGATGCCGCCCGACCGTCGAGTTCGGTAGGGCCGGAAGTACGTCGGTGGGTGCGTCCAGCGCGACGTGCAGGCGGGTGAAGAAGGCGTCGATGCTGTCGTAGCGAGTGAGAACCTCTCCGAGTAGCCGGTGACCGGCTGTCGCTTCGATCGTGTCGCTCACTTCTGTCCCCTCTCGGAAGTACTGCCGCGGGTGTGGACTGGCGTTGCCCGGCATTCTGCACGCTGCCCGCGCCCGCGGGGGCAGCTTCTTCACAGCTACCTATGACTTTTTGTGCCGAGTGCACTCTCGATCCGTGTCAGCGGGCGAGGAAGCGACCTGCCCGGACCTCGGCAGCCAGTACGGTCCGGCTAAGGGTGAGTTGATCGGGGACACACGGCGGTGCTCGGGTTCGGTTACTCCGCCGCGACCGTTTCGCCTCACCCGCCGGGTGGATCGCGCAGACTCCCGATCCACCCGGCCCCCGCCTCGCCATGAAAGACTGGCAGAAACTGCCCGCCAGAAGCGATTTGTGCACGAATAGGCCCATCACACCTCAGCGGACGGGCTCCACGAGCATGGGCGCGATCGGGGTACCGGCGGGATCGAACAAGTCCCGACCGCACGAGTCGCACTCGCCCTGACCAGGCTTCGCTTCCATCTCGGGTAGCTGCCACACGTTCATGCCACCGCAGGGGCAGTCGATGATGTACAGCAGCTCGGAAGAAGGCCGATCCAGACCCCACGCCTGACTCGACGCCGTCGTGCGACGCATGACGCCGATTCGATACGTGTCGTCGCCGGACCGCAGTTCGCCAAGCGCCAACCCCGCACTCGCCAGGGCTTCATCCACCGCGCGCAGGATCGCCGGCACGTGTTCGCCACGCCCGAGGTCAGCCCCGGCCGCTTCCCTGGCCGCGGACTCGACGGCGGCGACAACCGCGCGGTTCTTCTCGAAGGCCGCCACCCGACCTGCCACGAACTGCGCTATCTGTCCGGTCCGTTCCGCACCGGACCAGTCGACCGGAAAGAGAACCCCCTCCTGGATCAAGGAATCCACATCGAGTAGGAGCCCCTGCTCGGCTGCCGTGAGAAAACACGCCATATCGCTCACACCGCCAGCATACGAACGAGCATCCGACGGCTACGCAATGTCGCGCCTCGCCCGCTGGCATGAATCAGTATGTGGATCGGTCATCGCCGCTCGCCGAGGTGTGGGCGCCGAGGGGAGTTCTTAGATTCGTCTGCGGCGTTGCGATGACGCCGCAGATCGATGCAAAGGACTACTTCTCTTGAAGACCAATCGAATCCGTCGGGTGGGCTCGGCAATGGCCGGATTCGCGATCGCTGCGACCGGGTGTGTGATCGGCACGCCCGGCGCGTCCGCGGATATCACGGCTACCACATGGACGCCCGGGGTCGGCGGTGATCCGAACGTGTACACGCTCTCGGCCTCGGTGTCGGACCCGAGTGCGCTGGTCTATTTCTACGACTACCAGTTGGATGGGTCGAACTATTCGTCGTACGTCCTGGTCGGGGGCGGTCCGCAGACCGTCAGCGGCGGCACCGCGCGGGTCACCTACTATCCGGCGACCACGGGCCAGCATTTCATCAATGTCGTGGAGCGGACGGCGACCGGTGAGTACATCACCCAAGGTGGTGGACCCGCGATTCAGGTTGCGGCCCTGCCGAAAACGGCCGCCCCCGCCGTGTGCGAGCCGACCGGCGGCAGTCTGGCCAATGGCGAGTTCACGATTCAGGGTCAGGTGCACCACCCGGGCACCGCCTACACGGTGACATTCACGCTGCCGGCCGACCAGATGTCGTCGTTCTCCGGGTTGCCCGCCTACATCGAGGAGGGCGCGTTCCCGGGCACCATCGTGGGGACGACCACCTTCACCAATGGCGTAGCGACCATTCAGTACACACCCAGGAATGTCGGTGAGGTCGATCTGACCGCCCACGCCGGCTCGCCCGACGGTATCATGGTGGGCCACAAGCAATTCCGAATCGAGCTCAGCAGCGCGCCCACCGGCCCCACCGGCTGCAAGACGCCCGGCAGCTCGGGTAGCGGCACCGGCAGCGCGGACTCCATCCCGGTGATCGGCGGCCTGCTGAAGGCGCTCGGCCTCTGACCAACTTGTTCGGCTGCGAGTCCGAACAATCACCATCTCGGGACTCGCAGTCGGACAACCGCTCTCAGGCCGTCCGAGATCGCGGAAAAGGCTTTGACGGCCGGGGCCGAATGCGGACAGGCTTGCACTGTCCGGGGGGAATTCCTCTGGCGCACTGTTGTTTACCGGCGAGGGCCGGAGATTCGGGGGGATCTGTGAGAAGCGCGATTCGTAGTGTGCTCGCCGCGGTGTCAGTCGGGATCGCGGTAGTCGCGGGGGTGCTGACCGGGGCGGATGCCATGGCCGATGCGCCCGACTGCGCCACGGTGAAGGCGCGGATCGAGACGCACAATGGCGAACGAGATCGGTATGAGGCCGAGGTGGCCGCGCTCAACGCGGCCGGGGGCGGCGAAGCGTGGCAGGTCGCGAAGTACGAATCCTGGAAGGACCGGATCGACGCCGAGGCGGCGGCACTCAATGCCGAGAAGGAATCCTGCTTTCCGACGCAGAAGACGAAGGAGGAGTATGCCGCGCAGGCGAACAACCTCGGCTACACGCAGCGGATTCCGGCTCAGCAAGCACCGTTCAATTCGCACGGCGAGGCCGTGTACTCCAATGGGGACAAGTACATTACGCCCGACAACACCAGCCACAACGTGACGAACGGGTGGAAGATGTTCGACCGCAAGGGCCGCCGCGTCGGAACCTACAACTGGGATCTGTCCACCAAGGTTGGGAAGTGACATGGGGACGTTCGGCATCGAATTCACCGAAGGCGGGTCGCGGCGCGATCTGGCGATGGCGGCGGGATTGATCCGGCTGGGCGGCGACACGGACTACTTCGGGTCGCCGATCGGGTACTGGGACGTGGACGACTACCGCGCCAGTTGGGTGGCGGCGCTGCGGCGGATTCTCGACGGCGAATACGTCTCGTGCCTGGTCGTCTCGATGCCTGATCCGGCGACGGCCAACTTCGTGGAAGTGTGGGCGCTGTATCGGGACGGAGACGTCGTTCACGTCCAGAACCAGCTGATTTTCCTGGCCGACCTCGGGCACGAGTTCGATCCGGCCGAGCCGTGGCGGTCGGTCGTTCCGCGTGCGACAGTGAGCGAGGACGGGGAGCGGATCTCGGAATGGACGGTGCGGATCACCGCCATCGAGGAGTTTCTCGACAGCGGTGATCTTCGGGGGTGAGGGCGGGTCAGGCTGCGCAGCATCCTGTCGGCCGGTCCTACTACGGCGCTGCTGCCCGGGTCCGATTTCGGCGCCTGTCAGATTCCGCGGTCGATCATGTCCAGTAGTTGGGTGGTGAGGTCGTCGAGTTGGCCGGTGTCGAGGAATCGCAGGGGGCCTTCGACGGCCAGGCAGGCCAGGCCGTGCACGGTGGGCCAGGCGAGAAACTCTGCGCCGGGCCGTCTTTCCGGCGCGAGCAGATTTGCTGCCACCAGGCCGTCGAGCGCTTCGCCGAGCAGTTCGATCGCCGAACGCCCGGTGGGTCCGGCGGCGGCGGGTTCGGCGACCGCGGACACATCCTGCTGAGTGCCGAAGGCCATGCGGAACAGGCCGGGCTCGGTCCGGGCGAAGCGCAGGTAGCCCGCGCCGACGGCACGGAAACGCGCACGCGCCGCGACGGCCGGATCCTCGATGTCCGGGAGCGCGTCCTGCTCGGCGAGCATGGCGGCCGCCAGTCGCGCCAGCGCAACGCGAGCGACGGCCTGCACCAGGGCTTCTCGGTCCTTGAAGTGCGTGTAGGCCGCGTTGGGCGCGACACCCGCGCGGCGGGCCGCTTCACGTAACACGATCGCCTCGAGCCCGCCCCCTTCGCGGGCCATCGCCACTCCGGCGTCGATGAGGGCTTCCCGTAGTGCCCCGTGCCGGTAGGTACTTCGCTGCGCTGTTCTGGCGGGGGTGTCGTTCATGCCTACTCCTGACCGAGGGCGGATCAATGTTCTGGACGCCGTTCAGATCATATCTGGACAATGTCCAGAAGTCGTGTGTATCTTCCTTTCTGGACAGCGTCCAGATTCAAGAACCCGTACAGGAGATTCACATGCGCACCCTGATCAGCACGGCTTTCATCTCCCTCGACGGTGTCGTGGAGGCCCCCGGCGGCGAGCCGGGCTACCGCAACTCCGGATGGACCTTCAAGCACGTCGACTTCGTCCCGGAGGCGTTCGAGATCAAAGGACGCGAGCAGCGGGAATCCGCCGCGATGCTGATGGGCCGGACCAGCTACGAGGCGTTCAGCCCCGTATGGCCGGACATGGCCGACTTCGCCGACTACAAGGAGATGCCCAAGTACGTCGTCTCCAGCACTCTCGGCGACGAGGCGCTGGTCCCCGGCTGGGGCCCGACCACGATCCTGCGCTCACTCGACGACGTAGCCGCCCTCAAGCAGACCGAAGGCGGTCCGATCATCGTCCACGGCAGCGCCACGCTGAACCGGAGTCTCTCCGACGCCGGCCTGATCGACCGCTACCACCTGCTCGTCTTCCCACTCCTGCTCGGGGCGGGCAAGCGTCTGTTCTCCACCGCGGACAAGGACGCCCAGAAGCTGCGGCTCGTGGAATCGCAGAGCTACTCCAATGGCTTGCAGCTCAACGTCTTCGACGTCGTCGCCTGACCGCCACCACAACCACGACAGCGTCCGGGCATCACACAGGAGACGAAACATCGGTGCACCGCCAGTAGAGAAGTCGCCCATAGGCCATCGCTCACGCTGGGCGATGGCGGGTTGACGACAGGGCTGGGGTCGACGCAGGATCGATCATGAAATGGGCGATTCATGCTGGTAAGGGTTTTGGGTCCGGTGGTGGTGGAGGCATCGGGCGGGGCGGTGGTGGCGGTTGGGGGGCCGCGGGTGCGGGCGTTACTGGGGTTGCTGGCGCTCGAGGTCGGGCGGGTGGTGCCGGTGGCGCGGCTGGTCGACGGGGTGTGGGGGGAGAATCCGCCGGCGGGGACCGGGAATGCGTTGCAGACCTTGGCGAGTCGGTTGCGCGGGGCGGTGGCGGGGGCGGTGCGCAATGACGGGGGCGGGTATGTGCTCGCGCTCGGCGACGAGGATGTCGATGTGCATCGGTTCGCGCGGGCGGTCGAGGCGGGGCGAGCCCTGCTGGCGGACGGCGAGGCCGAGCGGGCCGCCGCATGCTTCGACACGGGGTTGGAGTTGTGGCGCGGGGAGGCTTTCGTCGACGCCGAGGAATCGGAGGTATTGCGCGCTGCGGCAGTGCGATTGAGCGAACAGCGGCTCGAGGCGGTCGAACTGCGCGCGGACGCCCTGCTGGCGCTGGGGCGCGGCGGCGAGGTGGTCCGCGAGCTGCATGCGGAGGCGGCGGCGCATCCGTTCCGGGAGACGCTGGCCGCGCGGCTGGTGCGGGCGCTGGCGGCGGTCGGGCGGACATCCGAGGCGGTGCGAGAGTTTCAGCGGATCGAGACGCTGGTGCTGGATGAGCTCGGCACCAGGCCCGGCGCGGTGCTGCGCTCGGCGCTGGCCGAGATCCACGCGAATGAACCTCGTGAATCGAGGATCGACGAATCTGCCGAGCGGAGAGCCGGATCGGACCGACCCGGAAGTGAGGCGACGTCCGGGAACGACCGGCCATCGCAGCCGTCCGCGCCACCTCTGCCCAGGCGTTTCACCAGCTTCGTCGGACGCGGCAACGACGTCGACGGAGTGCGACGGGCGCTGCGCGAGGCCCGGCTGGTGACGCTGTCGGGTACCGGGGGCGTCGGCAAGACCCGGCTGGCCGCCGAGACGGTCGCCGCGCACGCCGGGGATTGGGCGGACGGTTACGCGTTCGTCGAGCTCGCCGCCCTCGAGCGGGAACGCGCCGACCGGCCGGCCGTGCACGCGGTCGGCGTCGCGATCGCGAACGCGCTCACCCGGTTCGAGCGCCCCGACGAGTTGTCCACGGAATGGGCCGATGCGCTGGAGCGGTCGCTGTCCGGCCGACGAATGTTGTTGGTGCTCGACAACTGTGAGCATGTCGTGGAGGCGGCCGCGCGACTGATCGACGACCTGTTGCAGCGGCTGCCGCTGCTGCGGGTGCTCACCACGAGCCGCGAGCCGATCGGCGTGGACGGCGAGCGACTGTATCCGGTTCGCGCCTTGGACCTGCCCGACGCCGACTCGCGCAACGAGGCGGTCACCGCGTCGCCCGCGGTCCGGCTGTTCATCGACCGCGCCACCGCGGCGCTCCCGGATTTCACGCTGTCCGAGAGCAATTCCGCGGATATCCAGGCCATCGTGCACAGCCTGGACGGTATGCCCCTGGCCATCGAGCTCGCCGCCGCGCGGCTGCGGACCCTGCCGCTGCGAGACCTCAGCGCGCGCCTCACCGATCGGTTCCGGCTGCTCACCAACAGCACTCGCCACGCCGTCCCGCGCCATCGCACCTTGCACGCGGCGGTCGCCTGGAGCTGGGAGCTGCTCACCGAGGCGGAAGCCGCGGCGGCCCAGCGGTTCTCGATCTTCGCGGGTGGCGCGACCTTGGACGCCATCACCCGGGTGTGCGGTCCGGACGCCATCGACACGGTCACCTCACTGGTGTCGAAGTCGCTGGTGGACTTCGACGGACAGCGCTATCGCATGGCCGAGACCATCCGAGCCTACGCAGCGGCGGAATCGGCCGCCGCCGGCGACGCGGACGAGGTCGCGCGCGTCCATGCCGACTGCTTCCTGGAGTTCGCCGATGCCGCCGCCCACGGATTGCGCACCGCCGCACAACCGGATTGGCTCGCCCGGCTGATCGCCGAACACGGCAATTGCGATGCCGCGCTGCGGTGGGCGATCGACGTCGGCGACGGTGAGCGCGCGGTTCGCCTGTACGCGAATCTCGTCTGGTACTGGCTGCTGCGCGGATTGCACGGCGACATCTCGGCACGCCGTCGAGAGGTCCTCGCCCTGGTCGGCGACACACCGCCGCCGGGGTGCACGGGAGCGTATCTGGCCTGCCGATACGCCGAAGAGCTGCCGGCGTACTTCACCAATATCTGGTGGGGCCAGATCCGGGAGAACACGGGCGAATTCGAGCGGCTGACCCGTGCGGCGCTGACCGAGGAGCGGCCCCCGCACCCGATGTTCGTGCTCATCCTGGCGCTGCGCGACCTGCTCGGCGACGACGATCGCCTGCTGACCGCCAGCACCACCTCCGACGATCCCTGGCTCCGCGGAAACGCGCTGATCGCCAAGGGTTTCGACGAACTCGGCGGCGACCACCCGGCCCGCGCCCTGCCCACTTTGGAGGCGGCGCTGACCTGCCTGTGCACGCACGGTGACGCCCGCTCGCACAGCCGCGCCCTGATCTCGCTGGCCAGCTACCGGACCCGGATGCTCGGCCTGGACACCGCCCGCCCGCTGATCGCGAGCGCGCTGGAACTGCTCAACCCCGACCTGGGCGCGACGGAGCGCATGGGCGTGCTGCTGTTCGCGGCGGAGATGTACCTGGTCGGCGGCGATACCGACAGCGCGGCAAGCTGTCTCGACCAGGCCGAAGCCCTGATCACGCCGCACATGATCCCCGCGCCCGGACGATTCGTGGCGGCGACCCGGGCGCATCTGGCCCACCTGCGCGGTGACAACGACCTCGCGCTGGAACTGTTCCAGCGCATGGCGGAGCACCCGCTCCCGGTCGGCCCGCCGCCCGCGGGCCGCCACGACACCGTCCGCTTCGTGAACCTGGTCTTCGTCAGCACGGCGCACGCGGCGACCCTGGTCGCGGCGGGCCGGCCGGACGACGCGCTGCGCGAACTGGCCGTGCCCCGCGATCTGGCCGCCCAGTCCTCGGCGGCACTGGTGGCCGAGGTCGGCATCGGTTACGCCCTGGCCGCGCTCGCGAAGGAGGCGCCCGGGAAGGCGGCCCGCATCCTCGGCGCCACCGACCGGATCAATCGCCGGGCCGGGGTGATCCGCATCGGCCCGTTCCGGCGGCGGGCACTCGATCAGGCGGAGGCGGCGCTCGGGCCGACGCGCCTGGGCGCGGAGTTCCTGGCGGGCGCTCGACTGCCGGACGAGGCGGTACTCGAACTGCTGCGCACGGTCCGCTGACAGCGGCTGTCAGCGAACGGTACGGGCGGCACTGGAGGCTCGGGACGCGTATCCCACCGATCCAGGAGTGCAGCTCATGTCCCTTCCACCGACCACGGATTCCGTCGCTTCCGTGCGTAGTTCGCGCCGGTTCGGCCGGCGGCTCGGCACGGCCGGCGCCGTCCTGGGCTCCGGCTTCATCATGTCCGTCGGCGGCGGCTACCTGCTCGCCCCGCAGCGCATGGCTCCCGGGTTCGGTTTCACCGACTGGCCGCACGCGGCGGCCGACGGGTTCCTGAACGTCAAAGGCGTCCGCGATGTGGCCACCGGCCTGGTCGTGCTGGTCCTGCTCGCCGCCGGGCAGCGCCGCGCCGCCGGCGCCGCCCTGCTCACCCTGGCCCTCATCCCGACCGGCGATATGCTCACCATCCTGGTGCGGCGCGGTTCGACCGCCACCGCGTTGAGCGTGCACGGCCTCACCGCCGCCCTGGTCGCGGCCACCGGCGCGCTGGTCCTGCGCCGCGAAAACCGGTGAGCGCCCGATGAACACCGCTGACACCGGCACGGACACAGCGCTGTGGACGCGGGATGCGGTCTCGCTGGCGGCGCTGATCGCCGAGGGCGCGGTCACCGCGACCGAGGTCGTCGAGGCGCATCTCGAGCGCATCGAACAGGTCGATACCGAAATCGGCGCGCTCACCACGGTATTCGCCGACACCGCGCGCGCCGAGGCGGCCGCGGCCGACCGCAGGGCGCCGATCGGTCCGCTGCACGGGGTTCCGGTCACCGTCAAGAACAACCTCGACGTCGCGGGCAGTCCGACCACCTGGGGCGTGGCGGGCTTCGGGCGGGCGGTCGCGACAGCCGATGCTCCCGCGGTGGCCGCGCTGCGCCGGGCGGGCGCGATCGTCATCGGGCGAACGAACATGCCGGACTTCGCGACTCGCTGGCACACCGACAATGACGAGGCGGGGCCGACAGTGAATCCGTGGAACCCGACCCGCAGCCCGGGCGGTTCCAGCGGCGGTGACGCGGCAGCGGTGGCGACGGGTATGACGCCGCTCGGCCTGGGCACCGACTTCGGCGGTTCCCTGCGCGTGCCCGCCGCGTTCTGCGGGATCGCGTCGCTACGCACCACACCCGGGCGGGTGGCGGTGGCCTCGAGCCTGCCCGGGCCAGCCCCCGCGCCGACGAACCAATTGTTCGCCGCACCAGGACCATTGGCCCGCACCGTCCGCGATCTGGCGCTGGCGTTCGAGGTGCTCCGCGACAGCGCCGACGTGCGCGATCCCGGCTGGATTCCGGTGCCCGACGCGACGGACGCCACGCTGCCCGCGGTCGCCGTCACCTTCGGCGACGATATCGATCCACAGGTGCGGGCCGCGGTGCTGCGCTGCGCCGACGCCCTCGACGCTGCGGGATATCCGGTCGCCCACGTGGATCCGCCGGACTTGGACGAGGTGGCCGCGGACTACGGCCGACTGGTGTCCACCGAGGTGGTGGTCCAGCGCCGCGAAGCCATGCGGCTGGCCGGCAGCGCCGGACTGAACGCCTTCGTCGACGCCGCGCTCGACCTGTTCCCGCCGCTGGATCTGCCGGGCTACCTGACCGCGCTGGGTGAGCGCCTCACCCGCCGCGCGGCCTGGTCCCGGTTCCTGGCGGAGCATCCGATCGTGCTCGGCCCGGTCTCGACCGAACTGCCCTGGCCGGTCGGCTACGACCTGGGCGGCACCGCGCAGGTCGCGACCATGTACGCGGCGCACGGCCTCACCATCGCCGCCAACTACCTGGCCCTGCCCGCGGTCACGGTCCCCGCGGGCCTCTCGGCCGAGGGTCTTCCCATCGGGGTCCAGTTGATCACCGCCCCCTTCGCCGAGGGCCGCGCGCTGACCGCCGCCGCCCGGATCGAAACGGCCATTCCGATGCCGACCCCCATCTCCCCCGCGACCGACCCCGTCACCTGGCGTCCCGCACCGAGCCGGACTGCGTCGGGTGGCTCGGGCACGACGCGGTGAATGTCTCAACTCAACGAAGGAAATCCAGATGTCTCACAACACATTGCGATACGCCGTGCGCGGCCGGGTCCTGCTGCCGGGCGACGCCGAGTTCGATACGGCGCGGACGCCGTGGAATCTGACGGTCGAGCAGCCGGTGGCCGCGGTCGTGCACGTCGAGGACGCGGACGATATGGCCGCCGTGGTCGGCTACGCGCGCGACTCGGGTCTGTCGGTGACCGCTCAACCCAACGGCCACGGCGCTTCCGGTGACACCGCCGGCACCATCCTGGTGCGTACCGGCCGGCTCGATCGAGTGGAGGTGGATCCGGCGCGGCGAGTGGCCCGCGTCGGTGCGGGAGTCGACTGGGGCCGGCTGCAGGCGGCGGCCGCCCCGCACGGCTTGACCGGGTTGGCCGGGAGCTCCCCGGTGGTCAGCGTCGTCGGCTACACCCTCGGCGGCGGATTGTCGTGGTTCGGCCGTAAATACGGTTGGGCGGCCGACAGCGTCCGGGCCTTCGACATCGTCGATACCGACGGCCGGCAGGCCCGGGTCACCGCGGCATCCGACCCGGAACTGTTCTGGGGATTGTGCGGCGGCGGCGGCGATTTCGCGATGGTGACCGCCATGGAGTTCGATCTGCACCCGGCTCCGGCCCTGTACGGTGGCCTGATCGCCTGGCCGGCCGAACGAACCGAGGCGGTCCTGGATGCCTTCCGGGACATCACCGCGCACGCACCGGCCGAGCTCACGCTCTGGCTCAGCCGGCTGCGGCTGCCGCAGGCGCCCGCGATGATCGCGATCGCCGCCGCCTACCTGGGGGACGCGACGCACGGGCGGGAACTGCTGCGCCGGCTGGACACCATCGACGGCGTCATCGCGGACACGCGCCGGGAACTGTCCCCGGCCGAGTCGGGCGCCATCGTCACCGAGCCCACCGCCCCGAGCCCCGGACTGATGCGGACGGAACTGCTGACGGCGTTGGACGACAACGCCGCTGACATTCTGCTGCGGGCGCCGATCGATCCGCTGATGGGTGTCCAGCTCCGGCACCTGGGAGGCGCGCTCGCCGAACCCACCCGAGGCGCGGTTCCGGCGTTCACCGAGCCCTACGCGCTGGTGCTGCAGGGCGCCGGTATGGACCCCGACATCGTTGCCGCGGTGGGCATCACGCAGAAACGCATCATCGCCGATCTGGGCGCGCGAGTCGGCGGCCGCAAGCCCTACACCGTCCTGTCCCCCGGCGACAGTGTCGCGGATGTCTTCGATACGGGCGACCTCGGCCGCCTGCGGCAGCTCAAGCGAGCCCGCGACCCGTACGGCGTCTTCCGCGCCAATTTCCCGATCCCCCACTGAAACCGGATCGCATCCCGAACCGTCCGGCCCGACCTCCATGGTGACCTCGCCATGGAGCTCGGGCCGCGCCGTTGCGGATTTCGGCGCTCGTTGGTCTCCGGAGCGATAAAGGAATCGACGATGATGTGCCGGAATCAAAGCGTTCGTGTCGATATGGGGTAGAACCTGTTCCTGCGGCTGGCATGAATGGCCGGGCCGACACTTCGCCGGCGGACCGCAATGAACTGGCTCCGGAAGTGCTGTTCACTGCGCCACGGCGCGTCGCCGGCATGCCACGAGGGACCGACGTCGTCCATCGCTTGACTAGAACGTGTTCTTACGTGATGCTGAGAAGCACTGTGGGAGTTTGCCAATGGGGGTGGGGCGGATGGACCGGGCGACGTGCCCCTGGTGATCGATGCTGTTGAGCCCGAGCCGATCTCGCTGGTCGATACCTAGTCGAGTTCGGCTCGATTGGCATATCCCGAACCGACGACAGCCGATGAGTTCGCCCCTTCGCTGAACGCCGCGTTCGCTACACCCGAGCCGATATCTGGATTGGGTTTTCGCTATTTGGAATAGGGGTTCCGAAATGGTCGATCAGCAGAAGCTGCAACATCTCCTACGCCGTGTCACCGCCGAGCTCCAAGAAAGCAGGGCCCGGCTGCGGGAGCTGACACAGCAGGCCTCGGGGCCGGTAGCGATTATCGGTATGGGGTGTCGCTTTCCGGGCGGCGTAGCGTCGCCGGATGACCTGTGGCGCCTGGTCGCCGATGGTCGTGATGCGGTGTCCGAGTGGCCATCCGATCGTGGGTGGGATCAGACGGGCTTGTTCTCCCCCGAGCCGGGTGTCGCGGGTAAGTCGTATGTTCGGTCGGGCGAGTTCATCCACGGGGCGGGCGATTTCGATCCGGAGTTCTTCGGGATCAGTCCGCGCGAGGCGATGGCGATGGATCCTCAGCACCGGTTGCTGTTGGAGACCGCGTGGGAAGCGCTGGAGCGGGCTGGAATCAAGCCCGATTCATTGCGAGGCAGCGACACCGGAGTGTTCGTCGGTGTCATGGGGCAGACCTATGGCGGGATGGTCGGAGCCGGGACCGATCATGGGGTGGACGGGTATCGATTGACCGGCTCCGCGCCCAGTGTGGTGTCGGGTCGGGTGTCGTATGTGCTGGGGTTGGAAGGCCCCGCGGTGTCGGTGGATACGGCGTGTTCGTCGAGTCTGGTGGCGCTGCATCAGGCCGTCGCGGCATTACGTGCGGGCGAGTGTTCGCTGGCGTTGGCCGGTGGTGTCACCGTCATGGCGACCCCGGAAACGTTTGTGGAGTTTTCCCGGCAGCGGGGTTTGGCGCCGGATGGACGATGCAAGCCGTTCGCGGAGGCCGCCGACGGCACCGCGTTCGGTGAAGGCTCGGGTGTGCTCGTGCTGGAACGGTTGTCCGACGCACAACGCAACGGGCACCAGGTGTTGGCGGTGGTACGCGGCAGCGCGATCAATCAGGACGGCGCGTCCAACGGTTTGACCGCACCGAACGGTCCTTCGCAGCAGCGGGTGATTCGGCGGGCATTGGCCAATGCCGGGGTGTCCGCCGCCGACGTCGATGTGGTGGAGGCGCACGGCACCGGCACCACGCTGGGTGACCCGATCGAAGCGCAGGCGTTGCTGGCCACCTATGGGCAGGACCGGCCGGAAGACCAGCCGGTGTGGCTGGGTTCGGTCAAATCCAATATCGGGCACACGCAGGCGGCCGCCGGTGTGGCCGGTGTGATCAAGATGGTGCAGGCCCTGCGCCACCGGATACTGCCCAAGACATTGCACGTGGATGAGCCGTCCACGCATGTGGATTGGACGTTGGGCCGGGCGGCGCTGTTGACCGCGGCCCGGGATTGGCCGGTTGTCGATCGGCCGCGTCGTGCCGCGGTGTCGGCCTTCGGCATCAGCGGCACCAATGCTCACGTGATCCTCGAACAGGCACCGGAATCGGTGACCGAACCGGCGACCGATCCCGTGACCGGTGGGGACGGGTCGGCGGCGTGGCTGGTGACGGGCCGAACGCCGGAGGCGTTGTCGGGGCAGGTGCGCCGGCTGCGGGATTTCGTGGCCGGCGACCCGTTGCTGAATGTGCACGACGTGGCATGGTCGCTGGTGTCCCAGCGGTCGAGATTCGACCACCGTGCGGTGGTGGTAGGTGCCGATCGTGACCAGTTGCTCGCGGGGTTGACCGCGCTGTTGGAACAGACTCCGAGGCCCGGCGTGGTTACCGGCGTGGCTGGAGCGCCACGCAAGATCGTATTGATATTCCCTGGTCAAGGGGCTCAATGGCTGGGCATGGGGAGACAGCTGCTGGACTGTTCGCCGGTGTTCGCCCGGAAGCTGGCCGAGTGCGATGCCGCGTTCTCACCGCTGGTGGATTGGTCGTTGTCCGCCGTGCTCGCGGGTGCGGCTGGAGCGCCGTCGCTGGAACGCGTCGACGTGGTTCAGCCGGCGCTGTTCGCGGTGATGGTGTCCTTGGCCGAGCTGTGGCGTTCGGTCGGTGTGGTTCCGGACGCGGTAGTGGGTCATTCCCAGGGCGAGATCGCCGCGGCGTATGTGGCCGGAGCCCTGTCCCTCGAGGATGCCGCCCGGGTGGTGGTCCTGCGGTCGGCCGCCTTGGTCACTGTGACCGAGCAGGGTGGGATGGCGGCGGTGTCCTTGCCGGTCGGCGAGGTCACCGCGCTGCTCGCCGAGTACGACGAATTGTCGGTGGCCGCGGTGAACGGCCCGCGGGCGACGGTGGTGTCCGGTGTGGCGGCGCAGCTCGAGGATTTCCTGAAAGCCTGTGCACGCGACAATATTCAGGCACGCCGCATCTCGGTGGACTACGGCTCACATTCGCCCCAGGTCGACGTGCTCCGCGAACCGCTGCTGAAGGCGCTGGCCGACCTTCGGCCCAGCTCCGCGCAAGTGGCGTTCTGGTCCAGCGTGACCGGTGGTGTCCTGGACGGCACCGAGTTGAACGCGGACTACTGGTTCCGGAATCTGCGGGAACCGGTGTACTTCCAGCGAGCGGCTCAGGCACTACTGGATGACGGGTACGACGTTTTCGTCGAGGTCAGTCCACATCCGCTGCTCACGATCGGTATCGAGCAACTGTGCGATTTTCGGGTGGGTGCCGATCCGGTGACCGTGGTGGGTTCGTTGCGTCGTGACGAAGGAGGCATGGACGGCTTCCTGCTGTCCGCGGCGCAACTGGAAGTGTCTGGTGTGGAGGTGAATTGGGCGGCATTGCCGGGGCCCGCGCGTGGGAGCGGGGTGTCGCTGCCGACGTATGCGTTTCAGCGGCGCAGGTATTGGCTGGACCGGGCTTCGGGTGGTGGGGATGCGTCATCGTTGGGATTGTCGGCGGCTGATCATCCGTTGCTGGGGGCGGTGGTGGTATCCCCGGACGGGGACGGTGTCGTACTGACCGGCAGAGTCGGCTTGGCGACCCATCGGTGGCTGGCCGATCGCGCCGTGGGCGGGTTCGTACTGTTGCCGGAAACGGCTTTCGTGGAGTTGGCTTTGCGTGCGGCGGCGGAAGTGGGCTGCGGACTGCTGCATGAGCTGACTGTGATGGAGCCCCTTGTGCTGCCCGACGAGGTCGGGATGCAGCTGCGGGTGGTGGTGGACGGCGCCGACGCGCTCGGCTGCCGGTCGATGTCGGTGTACTCCCGCGCCGAGGCCACCGATGGCACCTGGGTTCTGCACGCACAAGGCGTGCTGGGTATCGAGGGCGCTCCGGAAGCGGATGCGGGGCCGGCGGTGTGGCCGCCCGAGGGTGCGGTCGCCGTGCCCGTGGACGGTCTGTATGACCGGCTGGCTGCCGCCGGTTACGAGTATGGACCGGCATTCCAGGGGTTGCGATCGGTATGGCGGTGTGGCGCCGAACTATTCGTGGAGGTCGAGCTGCCCGAGACGCTGACCGATGTGTCGCGATTCGGGGTGCACCCGGCCTTGCTGGAGTCGGTGCTGCACGGACGACTCGTCGATGTCGATCCCGATCCGGGGCGAGTGGCCTTGCCATTCCACTGGCAGGGGGTGCGGTCGCACGCGACCGGAGCGTCGCCGCTGCGGGCGCGCATCACCCCGGTACCCGGCGATATCGACGCGGTATCGATCCGGGTCGCCGATGCGGTCGGCCGGATCGTGCTCACGACGCGGTCCTTGACCGTGCGGGAGGCATCGTCCGCACAGCTGGCCGCCTTCTCGGCGCGGGACGGGTTGCACGCAGTGCAGTGGACGCCCTCAACGGCCCGCGCGACGTCGCTCGTCGATGTCGAAACCTTCACCGACGGTATGGCTTTCGTCAGCTGGGTGCGCAACCAGGAAGCGGCCGTGCCCACGGCGGTCGTATTCGACCGTGGCGTGGTGGATGCCGGTGCGGACGAGGATGTGCCGAGCCGTGTCCACAATGCGACGCATGAGATGTTGCGGGTGTCGCAAGCCTGGCTGAGTGAGTCGCGGTGTGCGGCAAGCACCCTGGTTGTGGTCACTCGTGGTGCGGTCGGCCACGCTGGGCACGATGTCACCGATTTGGCAGGATCGGCCGTCTGGGGTCTGGTGCGTTCGGCGCAGTCCGAGGCGCCGGGCCGAATCATTCTGGTCGACACCGACACCGCCGAGCTGACCGCCGAAGAGCTGGCGGCGGTGATCGTTTCGGGCGAACCCCAGGTTGTGCTCCGGGACGGTGTCGTGCACGCGGCCCGATTGACCAGGCTCCCGGTTCCGGCCGCGCCGGGTTCGGGCGCGGGTGGCGTGGTATCGGCTGGGACGGTGCTGGTCACCGGCGGCACGGGTGGTTTGGGTGCGGCGTTGGCGCGGCACCTGGTGACGAACCATGGGGTGCGGTCGCTGGTGCTGGCGAGTCGTCGTGGTGCGTCGGCGCCGGGAGCGACGCTGTTGGCGACGGAGTTGGGCGAGCTGGGTGCCCGGGTGCGGATCGTGGCCTGTGATGTCGCGACTCGCGCCGGGGTGGCCGAGTTGTTGACGGCGGTGCCCGAGCAGTTCCCGTTGACAGGTGTGGTGCACGCGGCCGGCGTACTCGATGACGGTGTGATCGCGTCACTGACACCGGACCGGATGGATACGGTGCTGGCGGCGAAGGCCGATGCCGCCTGGTACCTGCACGAGGCCACCAACCGTATGGATTTGGCGATGTTCGCGCTCTACTCGTCGGCGGCGGGCGTGCTGGGCAATGCGGGGCAGGGCAATTACGCGGCCGCGAACGCGTTCCTGGATGGGTTGGCCGAGCATCGGCGCGCGAGCGGGCTGGCGGCGACATCGATCGCGTGGGGGTTCTGGTCCTCCGGCACCGGGATGACAGGGCATCTCGCCGACATCGATACCGCTCGGCTGGGTCGTGCGGGGCTGTCACCCACCTCGACCGAGCAGGGTCTGGCGATGTTCGACGCCGCGATCGTCGCGGACCGTGCCGCGGTGGTCGCGGCACGGCTGGATCAAGGAGCGCTGGACGCGCAGGTCAGGGCTGGGACATTGCTGCCGCTGCTGCGGGGATTGGTATCGAGCGCACGACGCCGTTCCGTGCTGGAGCGGTCTCGGAAGCTCGAGTCGAGTCTGCGAGAACGGATTTCGACGCTGGCGGATGCCGAGCGACTGCCCCTGCTGCTGGACGCGGTACGAGACCAGATGGCGGTCGTGCTCGGCCATGACGGTCGCGACGCGATCGATCCGGCCCGCAACTTCCGGGAGCTGGGTTTCGATTCGCTGGCCGCGGTCGAGGCCCGCAACCGACTCAATACGATCACGGGACTGCGCCTGCCCGCGACCCTGATCTTCGACCATCCCACCCCGGCCACCCTCGCCCGGCACATCCTGCGCGAACTACTCGGATCCCCCGGGGAGACCGTGGCGGCACCGACGCGACCGTCGGATTCGGCGCACGCGTCCACCGATGCTCCGGCGGCCGAAACCGCCGCTCCCGAAGAGACTTTGGCCGCTGTCATCCGGCAGGCAGTCGCGGACAACAGGTTCACCCGCGGTGTGGCGCTGCTGCGGGCGGCGGCGAAACTCCGTCCGCGGTTCGACCACCGCACCGGGGGAACGATCGGAATCGGAATCAGTGGCGGGAATGTCCTGCCGCACTTGGTATTCATCGATCCTCCGGAGTTCCTCGGCGGATCCCTTCAGTACGCACGGCTGGGCGCCCATCTGGGCGATCACCGCCGGGTCTCCGCCATCCCGCTGTCGGGATACGACCCGGACGAGCCGCTCCCCGCATCGCTCGACGCCGCCGTCGACAGCGTTGTCACGACGGTCCTCGAGACGGTAGGCCAGGACGAATTCGTGCTGGGCGGCTACTCGGCAGGCGGAAACATCGCCCATGCGGCGGCCGCTCGTCTGGTGGAACAAGGAAATACCCGGCTGCGGGGCCTGATCATCCTCGACGGCCTCATCGACCGTGCGGCGAACGAGCGCCGACTGAACGGCCGCGGGGAACACCTGCTCGGGATGGACGCGACGAGCGCCGGCCCGCCCGGCCTGACCGACGCACGATTGACCGCATTCGGTTGGTGGTTCGACCTGGCGATGCTGATCGAACACAAGCCGCTCGAATGCCCAGCGCTGCTCGTCAAGTTCACGCGATCGTCGCCGCTGGACCAGAGCTTCGACGAGTGGCCGACAGAAGAGTGGTCGACCACGCAGACGGTGCGAACCGTGGACGCGGATCACCGTGTCTTGTCCGGTGCCGAGGTCCCGGCGACCGCACAGCTCATAGACCAATGGCTCGCGCAGCTGAGCACCGGCAGCCGACCCAAGCAGTGAGGGAGACGTAATGAGCACTACGACATCGCAACCCGATCACGAGATCGTGGTGATCGGGGCGGGTCCCGGCGGGATCGCCGCGGGCGCGCTGCTCAAACGCGCGGGGATCGACGAGTTCACGATCCTGGAACGCGCGGGCGAGGTCGGCGGCAGTTGGCGTGAGAACTCCTACCCGGGGATCAGTGTGGACGTACCCGCGTTCATCTACCAGTACTCGTTCGCCCGCAAGGCCGATTGGCCGACGCTGTTCCCGACCGGTGCCGAGATTCAGGCGTATAACCAGGACGTCGCTCGCCGCTACGGTCTCTATCGGCATCTGCGGTTCCACACCGAGGTCGTCCGCGAAGTCTGGGACGAGACTCACCGCCGATGGGCATTGCACACCGCTGACAACGAGATCATTACCGCCAGGTTCGTGATCAGCGCGGTCGGCGCCTTCCTGCGCCCCAGAGTCGACAGTGGCATCAAGGGTCTCGATGACTTCACCGGTACGGTGCAGAGCCCGGCCACCTGGGACCACACGCTCGACCTGGCGGGTAAGCGCGTGGCCGTGATCGGTACCGGCGCGAGTTCCGTGCAGATCACGCCCGCGATCGCGCCCGAGGTGAGTCACCTCGACGTCTACCAGCGGACGCCGGTGTGGTGCCTGCCCAAACCCAACTACCCGGTCCCGCGCTGGCTCCAGGCCGCCTTGCGAGTGCCGGGTGTGGCAGCCGCCCAGTCCGGAATGATTCTGCTGGGGTTGGAACCCATCGCCAGACTGGCGACGTATATGCCGTTGACAGTGATGAAACCGTTGATGGCCTGGTTCGACGCCTTCGCCGGGCGGCTGTACCGAGCGTATCTCCGACGGACCGTCGATGACCCCGCGACGGCCGCCGCACTGACACCCGGTTATGGACCGATGGCGAAGCGACTCACCCTGTCGACCGGTTATCCGGCGGTGTTCAATCGCGACAACGTTGGCCTGGTCACCGACGACATCGAGCAGTTCATCGAGCAGGGCATCCGGACCAGTGATGGCATCGAGCGGAAATATGACGTCATCGTGCTGGCGACCGGCTACGAGATGCACACCGATCCGGAAAGCTACGCGGTAGGCGCCATCGTCGGGCGGGACGGATTCGATCTCGGTCAGTTCTTCAACGCCAAGGGAGTACAGGCCTACGAGGGTGTGGCCGTTGCCGGCCTGCCGAACCGCTGGATGCTGGTCGGACCGTACGCGTTATCCGATATCGGATGGCACGGCATGGTGGAAACGACCGCGTCACACGCTATTCGAGCGATCGTGGAGGCCCGGCGCCGGCGGGCGTCGACCGTCGAGGTGAGCCGACGTGCGCACGCCGCCTACCATGCCGAGATCCGCAAGCGTGGTCAGTTCCTGCGAAGCTACATCGCGACGCAGGGTGTGCCGACGTACTACCGCAACTCACACGGGGACACGCCGTATTTCCGGCCCGCGGGTGCCCTCGAAACACGATGGCGCGGCAGGCATTTCCCGTTCTCGGACTACGACTTCGAGGCGGAGTAGCCGGCCCGGCCCGATCCGATACCCGCTTACCCGCTCGGGGTCAGCGGGCGTAGCGGGTGTGGATGGCGTTGGCGAGGACGGCGTCACCCTGGGTCGACGGATGGAACGGGAGGCCGTCGATTCCGGTGCGGGGGTCCAGGATTCCGTTCAGCCAGGGTTGCGACGAGCAGAGGTCGTGGCCGGCGGAGAGGGCGCGGGTATCGAGGAAATCGATGCCCAGCAGCTGGGCGGCTTCCCGTTGCGCCAGGTCGATCCGGTCGAGGTATTCGACCAGCGCGCGGCCGCGCGGATTGATGAACGGCGCTACGCCCAGCACGGAGAGGCAGATGGTGCTGCTGCCCGGGGTGAAGAGTTCGGGGTAGCCGACCAATACGATGCGGGCGTTCGGGGCGTAGTACTTGATGTAGGTGACGGCGTTGCTCATTCGGCCGGCCATCAGCGCACCGGAGACGGCGGTGTAGTCGGTCATCCGGCCCTGGGCGACGGACTCCGGGTCACACCCCAGTTCGACGTTGAATACGCAGGAATGCAGGGAATCCCACAGCGTCCGGCGGGATGCTCCCCATTTGTCGTTCATCCCGAACTGCAGGGTCACCAGTTCGGTGTTCGGCCCGAACGCGCCCTCTATGTCCGCCCGTGCCGCTTCCTGACTCAGGGTCCATCCGGGCCCGCTGTCGATCGACGCGCCGGGGCACGAGGCGTCGGACACCCGCTCGGTCCCGTACACGCCCATCAGCTTGGCCAGCTGCACCGGCCAGGCCGTCGGCCCGTGACGATTGCAGCCGTATGAATTGTCGAAATGGTTCCAGTCGTTCGCGGAGAACGAATCACCCAGCACCACAAGCTCTTTGCCCGCCGGGGCCGGATCCGCTGGGGCATTGCCCGCCGTGGCGGTGACCGCGAGCGCGGCGACGGCCGCGCACATCCACCGCCTGCCACCCCGAATCCACGATGAAGCAGATCTTTTCACTCGAGGTCAGTATCCGTATCGGGTGTGGATCGCGTTCGCGAGGACGGTGTCACCCTGGGTCGACGGATGGAAGGGCAGGCCGTCGATTCCGGTGCGGGGGTCGAGGATTCCGTTCAGCCAGGGCTGGGGAGAGCACAGGTCGTGGCCGACGGAGAGCGCTCGGGCGTCGAAGAAGTCGATGCCCAGCAATTGGGCGGCCTCGCGCTGCGCCACGTCGATGCGGTCGAGGAATTCCACGAGTGCGCGGCCGCGCGGGTTGACGAACGGCGCTACGCCCAGCACGGAGAGGCAGATGGTGCTGCTGCCCGGGGTGAGGACCTCGGGGTAGCCGACCAACACGATGCGGGCGTTCGGGGCGTAGTACTTGATGTAGGTGACGGCATTGCTCATTCGCTTGGCCATCAAAGCACCGGAGACGCCGGTGTAGTCGGTCATCCGGCCCTGCTCGACCGAGTCCGGGTCACACCCCAGTTCGAGGTTGAACACGCAGGACTGCAGGGAACTGAACAGCGTCTGATCCGAGGTTCCCCATTTGTCGTTCATCCCGAATTGCAGTGTCACCAGTTTGGTGTTCGGCCCGAACGCGCCCTCCTTGTCCGCGCGCTGCGCCTGCTGGGCCATGGTCCATCCGGGGCCGCTGTCGATCGACGCGCCGGGACACGAAGGGTCCGACACCTGCTCGGTGCCGTACACGCCCATCAGCTTGGCCAGCTGCACCGGCCAGGCCGTGGCCCCGTGCCGATTGCAGTCGTTCTTGCCCTCGAAATGGTCCCAGTCGTTGGCGGAGAACGAATCCCCCAGCACCACAAGTTCTTTGCCCGCCGGGGCCGGGTCCGCTACGACGCTGCCGGCCGTCGCCGTGGTGACGGCCAGCGCCGCGATGGCCGCGCACATCCATCGCCTGCCATTACCCAGCGACCCACCAGACACTATCGGCACCCCGAATCCACACTGAAGCATTGCATTTTCATTCCGATCGGGAGCGTATCCGACCAGCGGCCCGCCTACCCCCGGTTTCGCGCCGGGTCAGGGAGTTTCGGCGGCGGTCCGGGCGCGACGCCATTCGGCGGGGCTGCAGCCGTGGTGGCGGCGGAACCAGCGGGAGAAGTTCGCGGGGGCGGAGTAGCCGAGCAGGCCGGCGGTCTCGGTGAGCGAGCGGCGGGGGTTGGCGACCAGGTGGCGGGCCAGTTCGGCGCGGGTGGAGTCGAGCAGGGCGCTGAAGGTCTCGCCTTCGGCGGCCAGGCGGCGGTGGATGGTGCGGCGGTCGACCCCCAGGCTGCGGGCCACATTGTCGACCGAGCAGCGGCCGGTGGGCAGGAGTAGTTCGATGAGTTCGCGGACGCGTTCGGCGGTGGTGACGGGGCGGACGGGGAGGACAGGGTCCAGCAGCTGCTGGGTGTAGGCACGCAGCTGGGGGTCGGCCATGGCGTTGGGCGCGTCGAGATCGCTGGTGTAGGCGATGATTCCGTTGAAGTCCTGCCCGAAGGTGACATGCGGGCCGAAGGTGCGGAAGTGGGAGCGCGGGTCGGGCGGGGCGGGATGGGTGAAACGGACCTCGACGGGCTGCCACGCGGCGCCGCGGAAGCCGGCGAGCAGGCCGTGCAGGACGCCGACGGCCAGTTCGACGGATTGGCGGGTCTCGCCGGGCTGGCCGATGTCGAGGGTGAGGCGGATGGTGGCGAGACCGTTCTGTTCGGTCAGGCGGGTGCGCAGGGCCTCGTTGTAGGTGTCCTCGTGCCGTGACATCACCTTCAGGGCGCTGCGCACGTCGGGTTCCTCGCGGACGACCAGGCTCAGCGGACCCAGGTTGGCGAAGCGCCGGCGGGCGGCCAGGCGCAGCCCGAAGTCGGGGCAGTCGGCCGCGGCGGCCGAGCTTTCGAGCAGGTCGGCTATCGCGGCGGCGGGGACCCATCGGTCCTGGAGGCTCAGCCCGGCGGGGTCCAGGCCCGAGCCGCGCAGCAGCCCCACCGGGTCGATCCCGAGCGATCTGCCCAGGTCAACGTACTCATTCAGCGCGGCGTAGCGGGCGAGCGGTTTCAACGCATCTCCAATGTCCCCAAATGATCAATAGTCTGTCCCGCAATGATAAGCGCCCAGCCTTTCCCCTCCCTACAGTTGGTTATGTTCCAGCTACCGCATTCGGATCGAAGTGGAAGGACGAGAACGTGGCCACGAGCAACGAGGATTGGTCCAAGCCGGCGGCAATGGCACTGCCGGAGACGGGATATTTCGACTACGAACAGGGACGGTACGGACCGGTCTATCCCCGCACCCCCGCGAACTACGGATTCTCGATCATCGCCAAGGTCAAGCCCGGCCACGAGGCGGCGATCCGCGAGCACGGCAAGGTGATTCAGGCCGCGGTCGAACAGGACCCGACCGTGCTCGCGCCCCTGCGGCTGCACTACCTGCGCTGGGTGCTGTTCGATATCGGTGACGGCCTCACCTTCCAGTACCAGGGCATCTTCGACACCGACTTCGACAAATACCTCGAGGACGCCCTGGACCTGTTCCTGTCCACGGGCATCACCACCGCGTTCGTGAATCTCGAAGGCTTTCCCGAGGATTGGCGCACCAACCGGGCCGCCGCCATCGAGTTCTTCCGGAAGCACCAGTTCCCGAGCTTCCTCGAGTACGGCGAATACCCGTACGTGACCTCGGACGAGATCAAGAAGGCGCTGCGACTCAAGTCGGCGTTCTCGACCATGCTCGACGAGATGCAGTAGCGGGACCGATCGTGCTCGAATTCGACGATATCCAGCACATCCTGCTGACCCGGGTGCCCGCGCTGACCGGGCGCTACGAGTTCCTCTCCTTCACCGACCCGGCCGGGGCGCGCGCGTGGCTCGCGGCCATGGCCGATCGCGTGCCCTCGGTCGCCGATCTCCAGGACCCGGTGGACACCGACAAGCAGTGGGTGTCAGTGGCTTTCACCTGGAACGGGCTGCGCGCACTGGGCGTCCCCGCGGACGCGCTGGCCAGCTTCCCGGAGGAATTCCGCCAGGGCATGGCCGCGCGGTCGGAGGTGCTGGGCGATGAGGGGGCCAACCATCCCGAGCACTGGGTCGACGGCACCGCGGGCGAGGATCTGCACGCCATCGTGATCCTCTTCGCCCGGGACGCCGCCGAACGCGAACGACGGGTGGCCGACCACAATGCCCTGCTCACCGACTGCCCGGGCGTGAGCGTGCTGTCCTCGCTGGACCTGGAGGCGGTGCCGCCGTTCGGCTACGCGCACGACCATTTCGGGTACCGGGATCGCCTGTCGCAGCCGGTGATCGAAGGCAGCGGCGAGGAGCCCACGCCCGGCAGCGGGGCGCCGGTCAAGGCCGGGGAGTTCATCCTGGGCTACCCCGACGAGCGGGGCGAACCGAAGGAATTGCCGCAGCCCGAAGTGCTTTCGCGCAACGGCACCTTCATGGCCTACCGGCGACTGCGCGAGCACGTGGGCCGGTTCCGCGACTTCCTGGCCGAGCACGGCGAGACCGCCGACGAGCAGGAAATGGTGGCGGCCAAGCTGATGGGCCGGTGGCGCAGTGGCGCGCCGCTGGTCCTGGCCCCGGAAGCCGATGATCCGGAGCTGGGCGCGGATCTGTCGCGCAACAACGATTTCACCTACAAGGAGATGGATCCGCACGGTTACGCGGTGCCGCTCGGCTCCCACATCCGCCGCATGAACCCGCGCGACACCGGCGTGAACATGCAGCGCCGCCGCATGATTCGGCGCGGCGCCACCTACGGTCCACAGCTGCCCGAGGGCACGCCCGAGGACGGCGCGGACCGCGGGATCGCGGCGTTCATCCTGTGCGCGAGCCTGGTGCGCCAGTTCGAGTTCGCGCAGAACGTCTGGGTCAACGACAAGACGTTCCACGAACTCGGCAATGAGCGCGATCCGATCATCGGCAATCACGACGGCACCTTGGAATACAAGATCCCGAAACACCCGATTCGCAAGACCATCAAGGGAATTCCCGCGTTCACCACCGTGACCGGTGGCGCGTATTTCTTCCTGCCGGGGCTGCGGGCCCTGCGCTACCTGACCACTCTCACCGACAGCGAGGAAGCATGAGCTCGTTCACTCCGGCCCGAACCTACAACCAGTCCCACGTGGCCCGCCCCTACACGCCGGGCAAGCGCCGCATCAGCATCTACTGGACGTGGAGCTATCCCTGGGAGGCCCAGCGGGACACGGCCGAACTGGATAACCGTTTCTCCACCATGACCGAGGTGCGCCAGGCCCTCTGGCCCGCCTACGAGACCCCCGAATACGATGCCGCGCACTTCCTGCAGGGCATCGCGGGCACCCTCGAACTGTTCCACCGCTCGACCCTGCACTTCCAGCAGCTGGCCGGTGAGGTGACCGGGCATCCGGTGGCGGTGTTCCAGCGCATCGACCAGGCCGGATACAAGCAGCCGATCGACGAGCGGATCCTGGCCGACACCGACACCCTCATGGTCTTCGGCCTGGATCATCTGCTCGCGCAGGAGGCCGCGGCGCCGGAGGAGATCGCGGCCATCCAGCAGTGGCTGCAGCGGGAGGGCACCTGCCTGCTGCTCGCCCCGCACCACGATGTCGGTTTCACCGATGACCTGAAGCAGCGTCAGATGGAGTTCGAGCATCACGGTGATCCGCTGGTGCCGCGCCAGCAGCGCTTCGGCGCGTACACGCGTTCGCTGATGACGGCCCTGAACGTGCCGGTCCACAATGTGTACGGACTGCGGCCCGCGGTCGTCGAGGGCACCCGGTCGATCGCGCCGCTCACCGCTTTCCGCGACCTCGACGCGCCGCGCTTGCTCGACGACGTCACCACCTTCAATTTCCATCCGCACCTGCCGCACTACGAACTCACCGAGCCGGAAAGCGATTCCGTGCGACTGCTGGCGCGCCAGCCGATCGAATTGTCCCGGCCGCATCCGTTCACCGAGGCGGGCAATACCGAGTTCAACACCCTGCTGTGGTTGCCGCCCACCGATGTTCGCGCCGGCGACATCGTGATGGCCGACTCCACGAACTTCACCACCCTGTTCGGCGGCACCGACAGCCTCGCCAACTTCTGGCGCAATCTCGCGGCGATGGCCTCGTGATCGCGGACCTGCTGCCCTTGGCGGTCGGCGTGGCGCTCTCGCCCATTCCGGTGGTGGCGGCCATCCTCATGTTGCTGTCCGCCAATGCCGGGCGGGCGAGCGCGGGCTTCGCGCTCGGCTGGGTGACGGGGATCGTGACGGTGACCGGCCTGGTCACCGCCGCGGCGGCCTCGGGTTTGATGCGGTCGGCGAGCCAGCCCTCGGTCGCGGCCTCGGTGATCAAGACGGTGATGGGTCTGCTGCTGGTGTACATCGCGGTGCGTCAGTGGGGCAGCCGCAAGGACGATTCGATTCCGGGGTGGATAAAGGCCATCGACGAACTGGGGGTCGCCAAGGCCGCGGGCTTCGGACTGCTGGTGTCCCTGCTGAATCCGAAGAACCTGCTGCTGTGCATCACGGCGGGCGTGACCATCGGCACCGCGGGCCTGAACCCGACCGGTACGGCAGCGGCCGTGACCGTCTTCGTCCTCCTGGGCGCGGCCTCGGTGCTCGTCCCCGTCGGCGGATACGCCGTCGCCGCCGATCAGTTGCGCGGCGCCCTGGCCCGCCTGAAGAACTGGCTGCAGGCGAACAATCACACCGTGATCGCGGTGGTGTTCATGGTCATGGGCACCACCGCGATCGCCAAGGGCGTCAGCGGATTCTGACGTGCGCCCTCAGGCGGCGAAGCCCAGGCCCATGGCCACGGCGACGGGAACCAGGTACAGCAGGGGGAACGGGATGCTGCCGTAGTGGCGAGCCCGGATGATGGTGATCACCGCACCCGCGAAGTACAGGATCAAGCCGATCGCGGCGGCCACCCCGACGAAGGGGATGAACAGTCCGGCGATCAGGCCGGCCGCGCCCGCCGCCTTGGCCAGCGCCAGCGGCGTCCACCACGACTCGGGCACCGAGTACTGGCGCAGCGGGTCGACCACGAACTCGGCCCGGCGGTACAGCGAGAACGCCGAGAAGCCGACCCAGGCGGCGGCAACGACGGTGACGATGACATAGGCGATGAACATGACTGACTCCAATTTTCCTGCGGGAGACGGCAATAGCTGCCGGCATCGAGATCCTCAGCCGGGCTGGGACGCTCGTCTCAGCCGGCTTCGTCGAGGTGACGACGCAGCCGGGCGAGGTGTGACATCGGCTGTCACCGGCCCTCGCAACCACTGAAACAGGCGATGGCCCAGCGGAACCGGTCCGCTGGGCCATCGCTGTGACAGCAGGAGATCAGGCGCGGGTGACCGCCGGGGGCGTCCAGGTGCGGTCGATGACGGACTGCTGGGGCCAGTACAGGCGCATCATGAGGGTGAACGGGCCGGTGGCGACCGGGAGCCAGTTGGCTTCCTTGTCCGGTCCGGGCGAGGTGGCCTGGAGGTAGAGGTCGACGCTGCCGTCGGGGTTGGGGGTGAACTTGTTGCGGTCGCCGATGGCGTAGCGGTTGATCGGGTTGGGGATGAGGTAGCCGTCGGCGTCGTAGGCGGTCAGCGACCAGAAACCCTGCACCGGTGGGAGTTTCCCGGCGTCGAAGTGCATGACGTAGTTGTTCGCTCCGTCGAGGGGCGCACCGGTGGCATCGGTTGTGCCCGAGGGATAGACCGCGTCCTGCGGGAGGTTCTCGCCGAGGGCGAAGTTGGCGACCGCGGCCCGCGCGTTGTAGTCGACGCCGAACGCGCCACCGGTGGTGGAGTAGATCCAGCCGGGCTGGCCTTTGCCCGAGGCCTGCGCCCCGAGCTGGTGGACCAGGGCGTTGCCATCGGTGGTGGCGCGTGTGTACGCGTCACGAATGTCGTTGGACGCCTTGGCCAGATCGAAACCCTTGCCGGGGGTGAATCCGGCGCGCCGCAGCTGTTGCATGATCGGGTAGTCGTACGGGCCCGGCGGGTTGTCCTCGAGCAACGCGGCGAAACCGTTCCAGAACGTGACGGCGTCCATCTTGTCGATCTGCACCGGCGGCGGGGTCTTCATATCGACACTGGAGTCGACCTTGCCCTCGGGCGGGGTGTAGTCACCCTTGCCCCACTTCGACAGCGGTGTGAGCTTGTAGCCCGCCTGAATCTTGTGGACGGCGTCGTAATCCTCGGGGCCGTTGGTCTGGGTGCGGCCGATGATATTGCCGCGGCGCGTCGGGGATTTGATCAGCTCCAGACCATCCGGCACGGTGCCATTCCACCCGGGCCCGGCGAGCAGGAAGTCATGGGCCGCGTTGCCGGTGGTACGGGATCCCGGCGCGTCGAACACGTCGGTCCAGATACTCGACATCTGCATCAGGTAGTAGCGGTCGACCGCGGGGACCGACAGCACGATCGGCTCGGTGAGGTCGTAGTCGGCGATGGAGTACAGCGTGTCCACGTTCGGTCGCACCACGGCGTGGAATTCCGGCGGGGTGAACGCGGTGGCGTGGCTGAATTGGTTGACCGGGGCCTGCGACACCTGCCCGGTAGGTTTCGCGAAGTTCGAGCCCTGACGCATCGAGAGATCGCTGAGCATCGCCGGATAGGCGTAGACATACCCCTGCTTCACGATCTGGTACACCTCATCGGCGGACAGCTTCGAGTCGACCGCCGCACTCGCGGACGAGCCGGTCGAATTCGATGAGTCCGAGGAGTTCCCGCAACCGGTCAGCGTCGCCAGCATCGCGGCGGTCAACCCGAGCGGCACCAATAAGCTCCGTCGCATACATGTACTCCCATCGACGAGCCGACCAGTCCTGATACCTGATCAGCGCACTCGGCCAATCCTCCCGCCCGAGCAGGCCAGATGCGCGAACCTCGGTGGCGCGTGTCTCGACGAGGCACGCACCGCGAAATCTCGAAGAACTACCAAGACAGTAGCTACCGTCTGGCTATGACGGTTCCCTCACGCGTGTCCCGCCTGTCAGCGGTGCTGATGGCCGGTGCGATATCGGTTGCCGCGGCCGGATTGGCCGCCTGCAGCAGTTCCTCGGATTCCTCATCCACCACGACGTCGGCCGCGGCCGCGGCAGGCGATCTGAAATCGGTGGCGACAGACGCCTACGCGTTCGGCTACCCGCTGGTCCTCATGGACGCCACCCGCGCGGGCGCGGCCCCGGCGAACCACTTCTACCACGCCCGCACCCTGCCCGACGCGGCCAACCGCACGGTCGTCCGCATGAATCAGGACACCCTGTATTCGCAAGCGTGGCTTGATCTTTCCGCCGAGCCGATCGTGGTGCAAATGCCCGCGATGGATCGGTACTGGCTGCTGCAGACCATGGACGCCTGGACCAATGTCACCCACAATCCCAGCAGCGTGCGCCCGCAGCTGAAGTCCGGCAAGAACGAGGGCCCGTTCACCTACGCTTTCACCGGCCCTGACTTCAAAGGCGCGCTGCCCGAGGACATCACCCCGATGCCGATGCCCACCAACATGGCCTGGATCCTGGGCCGCGTTCAGGTCAACGGCGCCGCCGATCTCGATACCGTGCACGCGATCCAGGACCAGATCAAGATCGCCCCGCTCAGCGCCTGGCAGCAGACCCCGGGAACGACCAACCCGCCCGCCGATCCGATCCCGGGCAGTGAAGCCGCCAAGACCGTCGCCGATATGAACGGCCGCGACTTCTTCGACAAGCTCGACACCCTGATGGCCGCCAACCCGCCCGCCGCCGCGGACGCCGACGCGGTGAAGCGTTTCGCGAGCGTGGGCATCAAGCCCGGCGCGAGCGTGGATTCCCTGGCGGCGGACCAGCTCGACGCCGCGGCCATCGATGCCAAGAAGCAGATCAGCGCCTACAAGGACCCCCAGGCCAAGGATGAGAACGGCTGGGAGTTCGCAACCGACCTCGGCACCTATGGGACCAACTACATGCAGCGCGCGAATGTCGCCTACATCGGATTGGGTGCGAATCTGCCCGAGGACGCCATCTACCCGATGTACAACAGCAGCGCGGCCGACAAGGACGGCCCGCACCGCTTCCGCATCCACTTCCCCGCCGGGCAGCTCCCGCCCGCCGACGCGTTCTGGTCCATCACCGCCTACGCCGCCGACGGCTACTTCTACGACAATCCCGACAATATCTACGCCGTCGGCCACCAGATCCCGCCGGTCACCAACCCCGACGGCAGCGTGGACATCATCGTCCAACCCGACAAGCCCGCCGCCGAAGTCGCCACCGCCAACTGGCTACCGATCCCGGCGACCGGCCCCTTCAGCCTGGCGATGCGCCTCTATGCGCCCAAACCTCAAGTCGCCAGCGGCGATTGGAAGCCACCGGCGGTCACCCCGCAGTCCTGACCCGGACCACGACTCGAACCGCCGCCCGACAAGTTCGGATTCGAGCGCAGCAGCGCGAATCCGGCTCTGGTCTCCGAGCGCAGCGGGATGAAGCCGTTCCGATCGCAGCACCCAGCACGGCGGTGGCGGCCGGTCGGTTCACGCTCCACTGGTCAGGAGGCGCAACGCTTTTCGGGCGGAGCGCGATAACTGTCCAGAACCGAGGGGAGAGGACTGTTCATGAAGAAGCTGGCGGGGATCGTCGCATTGGCCGGTGTGCTGGCGTTGACGGCCGCGTGTCAGGACGAGACGACGACACCGAAGTCCGGGGGGTCGCCGACCACGGCGGCGCCCGCCGCGCCGGGGGCGGTGCAGCCCTCGGAGGCACAGCAGGCTCCGAAGACGACGCAGGCGGCGGGTGGCGGGGCTCCCGCCACCGCGGGCAACGGGAAGTGCGTGGACCTGAAGTCGCCGGTGGTGACGGCGGCGCTGGCGAAGGTCGGGCCGAGTGTCAATGACGCGAAGTTCTTCGCGTACAAGGGGACCGAGGCGGCGGTCGGGTCGTGCCCGGAGTTGCTGTGGGTGCTCGCCGATACCGAAGGCGGGACCGCCAGTTCGCCGTGGCATGTGCTGTTGTTCAACCATGCGGGATTCCTGGGGACCGCTACCAAGAAGTGGACGTCCTACACGCAGGTGGTCGGGTCCTCGGATCGCAGTGTGCAGGTCCAGTACCGGTGGCTGGCGGGCAGTGACGCCAGTTGCTGTCCCACCGGCGGGCCGGTGGTCGTGACGCTCACCCTGGGGGCCGACGGTCATACCGTGACGCCCGATCGGGACTTCCCGACCGAGGTGACCAACCCGAAGTAGCGGGCCGGAGGAGTGGGGCCGGCGTCACCGGGATCGGTCGTCGTTCAAGCCTCGCGCATGACCGTTCGGAACCCGAGGTGGCAGGTGGACGTGTCCTCGGTCTGCCCCTGCCGGGCCGCCGGTCGATACCGGAGGCAGTAGTTGGGTGCGCACAGGAACGAGCCGCCCTTGGTGACGCGGCGTGGAAACCGCTCCGCTACATCCGATTCCGCTGCCGCCGGGTTGATCGGCGCGCAGCAGGAGGCGGGCGCGGGTCGGCGGTGGTCGGCGGTGAAGAGATCGCTGGTCCATTCCCAGACATTGCCGGTCATGTCCGAGAGGCCGTAACCGTTGGGCGGATAGGTTCCGACCGCGGTGGTGCCGGGCTGTTCGGATTGTCCACGGGCGGGCAGGAATTCCCAGGGGAAGCGGCCCGCCCAGGTGTTGGCCAGGCGGCGGCCGCGCGGCTCGAACTCATCGCCCCAGGCGAAGGTGGCCGAGGCCAGGCCGCCCCGGGCGGCGAACTCCCATTCCGCTTCTGTCGGTAGCGATCTGCCCGCCCAGGCCGCGTACGCCATGGCGTCCTGGTGCGCGATCTGGGTGACCGGATGCCGGTCCAAGCCGTCGAGGGTGCCGCCCGGGCCGCGCGGATGCCGCCACGACGCGCCCGGCACATACGCCCACCACCGCCGGAAGTCGTCGAGCGGCACGGGTCCGGCGGTGCGCTGGAACACCAGCCCGCCCGGCACCAGGTCAGCGGGATCCGCGCCCGGGAAATCCGCTGGATCCACCGGTCTCTCGGCGAGCGTCACGTATCCGGTCGCCTTCACGAAACGCCGGAACTGGGCGTTGGTCACCGGATGCTCGTCCATCCAGAACGGCTCGACGGTCACGGTGTGGACCGGCCGCTCCTCGGGGAAGAAGTCCTCCGAACCCATGGCGAAGCTGCCGCCCGGCACCCGCACCATGCCCTTGACGCTCATCCCGAGGGTCGTCATCGCTCGTCGAAGCCCACCGACGGGCCGCGGTAGCGCTCGGCGCGGTGGGAGAGACGTTCGGAGAAGGTCTCGGTCCAGGCCATCGACTCGGTCTCGTCGGCGATCTTCACGCGGCGGCGGGTCGCCGACGGGGACGTCGACGGGCGGCGCTTCGAGCCGCCCGGGCGGGCCTGGAGCGCCAGCACCCGAACTCCCCAGGCCACGTATGCCGCCACGCTCATCCCGGCGCATTCGGCGGCATGACTGAGGGCGAGCCAGTCGTCATCCCCGACGCTCACCACGATGTCCCTGCTTGCCATGACTGAACGGTAGTCCGATCGGATGTCCGTCGCCGTCAAACCCAGGTCGAATGCCGTGTCACAGCCGTATCAGACCTGTCAGGCGCCGTGTCAGGCCGGCATCAGGCCGATATCAGGGGGGCGGGCGAAAGTTCTCCCCATGAACAGCACAGCAATCGCGGCCTCGGGGCTGCGGAAGGCATACGGGGACAAGACGATCCTCGACGGCATCGATCTGGACATCGCGACCGGCAGCATCTTCTCGCTGCTCGGGCCGAACGGGGCGGGCAAGACGACCACGGTCAACGTGCTGACCACCCTGTTGCGGGCCGACGGGGGGACGGCCCGCGTCGCCGGGTACGACATCGCCACCGAGACCCGCGCGGTACGGGCGGCGATCGGGGTCACCGGTCAGTTCGCGGCGGTCGACGACCTGCTCACCGGTGAGGAGAACCTGCGGCTCATGGCGGACCTGCACCGCCTGCGCGGCAGCGAGGCCAAGCGGGTGGTCGCCGGACTGCTCGAGCGGTTCGAACTGACCGAGTCGGCGCGCAAACCGGCCTCGGCCTACTCCGGCGGCATGCGCCGCAAACTGGACCTGGCCATGACCCTGGTGACCAAGCCGGACATCGTCTTCCTCGACGAGCCGACCACCGGACTGGACCCGCGCAGCCGGCGCACCATGTGGGAGATCGTGCGCGAGTTGACCTCCGACGGCGTCACCATCTTCCTCACCACCCAGTACCTCGAGGAAGCCGACCAGCTGGCCGACCGGATCGCGGTCCTCGACGGCGGCCGCATCGTCGCCGAGGGCACGCCCGACGACCTCAAGCGCCGGGTGCCGGGCAGCTACCTGCAGCTCCGGTTCCGCGACAGCGCACAGCTGGAAGCGGCCGCCCGGATCCTGCCCGACGGCACCGCCGACCACGAGGCCCTCACCCTCCAGGTGCCGGGCGACGGCGGGTCGAATGCCCTGCGCGCCTTGCTGAACCGGCTCGCCGACCACTCGGTCGAGGCCACCGACGTTTCCATCCACACCCCTGATCTCGACGACGTTTTCCTTGCCCTGACCGGGCACGCCACCACGGAGGCCGACGCAGCATGAGCACCATCGTTTCCACCGAATCCACCGCCACCGACCGCGTCGGCGCCGCCGGCGGCCTGACCGCCTCACTCGGCGACTCCGCGATCATGTTGCGCCGCAACTTCAAACACATCGCACGCAACCCGGTCTCCGTCTTCAACGCCGCGCTGATGCCGGTGATCATGCTGCTGATCTTCGTCTACGTGTTCGGCAGCGCCTTCAATGTCGGCGAGGACTACATCAACTACGCGACACCCGGCATGATCCTGCTGGCCATCAGCTACGGGCTCTCCGGCACCGCGGTGTCGGTCAGCTCGGACATGGCCAAGGGCATCATCAACCGGTTCAAGGTCATGGACGTCTCCCGCGGCGCGGTGCTGACCGGGCACGTGGTGGCGACCATGCTGACCAACCTGATCGCCATCGGCGCGGTGCTCGGCGTGGCCTTCGCCCTGGGCTTCCGGTCCCCGGCCTCGGCCACCGAATGGCTGGGCGCGGTCGGCGTCATGGTGGCGACCTCGTTCGCGGCCTCCTGGCTGACCGTCGCGCTGGGCATGGCGGCCAAGACCCCGGAGTCGGCGGGCATGTCGGTGGTGCCGCTGATCATGCTGCCGTTCGTCAGCAGCGCGATCGTCCCCGCCGATCAGATGGGCCAGGGCGTGCGGCAGTTCGCCCAGTACCAGCCCTTCACCCCGATCATCGAAGCCCTGCGCGGCTTCCTGACCGGTCACCCGTCGGGCGGCTACACGGCCGCCGCGCTGGCCTGGTGCGCCGGGTTCGCCATCGTCGGATACCTGTGGTCGCGAGCCACTTTCAGCAAGCGAGCGTGACCCGGGCCAGCTCGTGCCAGTCCGCCCGCGACCCCTCCCCCGCCGCCTCGGTGAAGCCGTCTTCACCGAGGCGGCTTCGTGTCGTCTGCTCGATGCGGGCCACATCCGGATGCGAGCGATCGACGAGCCCGCGGACCGCGTCACCGGCCGCCAGCAGCCGCACCGCCTGCGCGTCCTGGCCGTCGCGCAGGGCGAGATCGGCGATGCCGACGATGATTCGGGCCAGCAGCGGGGCGTGCCCGCCGGCGACCGCCGCCTCGAAGGCCGCGGCGCGTTCGGCTCTGGCCTCGCCGGCATCCTCGGCCAGGTAGCCGCGCAGATCGTGGATCAGCGCGCTCATGAACGGCTGCCCCATGTCCTCGCCCAACATCGTTGTCGCGAAGGCGATCTGGCTGCGCGTCTCGGGACCGTCACCGTTCCAGCGGGCCAATTCCGCTCTCGCCAACGCCAGTTCGGCCAGACCGCTCGGCCAGGCCGCCTGATCGGCGTAGCGCTGCGCCTCGGTCAATGCCGCCGCGCTCGCATCGAAATCACCCAGCAGCCAGTACAACTGGGCCTGGCGTGACCGCATCCGGACCGCGTCCTCGATCGCTCCGACCTCGGTGGCGGCGTCCACGGCCTGCTCGTAATAGGCACACGCGCGCCCGAATTCGCCGCGCATGGCGATCCGGTCCGCCAGCTCGGTCAGCGCGAACGACATGCCCCAGCGTTCGCCGACCGCCCGGAACTCGGCCAGCGCCAGCTCCAGCTGTTCGTCGGCCTCATTCCCGTCCCGGCCCAGCACGACCCGCAGCTTGCCGGTCTGCAACCGGGCCAGGGCCCGCACCCACGGGTCCTCGTCGTCGAGCAGCGCCTCGAAGGCGGGCAGGAACTCCTCCGGCCCCCGCAACATTCGTTCCAGGGCGGAGAGGAAGGCCAGGGCCGGATGACTGGCGTGGATGCCCCGGCTGACCTCGCTCGCCTTGTGGATCCACTCCTCCACCTGATGCTGGTCGCCGGGGCCGGAGGTCACGAAGTGCACGACCAGCCCGTACACGGTGGCCCGGGTCTCCGCGTCGACCGTCTCGCCGGGCAGGGCCGCGGCGGCGCTCACCAGTTCCAGGCCCTCGGCCTTGTGGCCGCTGAGCCACCAGTACCAGCCCGCCACGGCGGCGAGCCCCAGGGCGCCGGGCGCGTCCTCGGCGGCGAGCGCGCCACGCATGGCGGCGGCGATATTGTCGTGCTCGGCGTCCAGGACAACCAGCCATAGCACCTGTTCGGCGCGGCGCAGATGAGGTTCGGCGGTCGCGGCCAGGGCGGTGAAGCAGGCGAGGTGCGCGCGGCGCGCGGCGTCGGACTCACCCGCTTCCACCAGGCGATCGTGCGCGTACTGCTTGATGGTGTCGAGCATGCGGTAGCGCGGCTCGTCGTCACCGGCGGTGCGCAGCAGGGACTTCTCGGTCAGCGTGGTCAGCAGTTCGAGCACCTCCCACTGCTCGACCGCCGCGTCACCGTCGAACTCGGCGGCCGCGCAGACCTGTTCGGCCGCTTCCAGACTCGCGCCGCCGGAGAACACGGCCAAGCGGCGCAATACCTTTCGCTCGGCGTCGGTGAGCAGCTCCCAGCTCCAGTCGACCACCGCGCGCAGCGTGCGGTGCTGCGGGATCGCGGTGCGGCTGCCGCCGGTCAGCAGCCGGAACCGGTCGTCGAGGCGGTCGGCCAGCTGCTCGAGCGACATGGTGCGCAGGCGCGCGGCGGCCAGTTCGATGGCCAGCGGGATCCCGTCCAGCGCCCGGCACACCCGGGCCATGGTCGCCAGGGAGCGGGCATCGGTCCCCAGATCCTTGCGCACCGCGCTCGCCCGATCGCGCAGCAGCCGGACGGCCGGGGAGGATTCGATCGCGGCGGCGTCGGCGTCCCGGGCGGGCAGGGCCAGCGGCTCGACCTGCCAGAGCGCCTCGCCCGTGATGCCCAGGGGCTCACGGCTGGTCGCGAGGATGCGCAGTCGCCGGCACTCGCCGAGCATGCGGTGCGCGAAGGCGGCCGCGGCCTCGATCACATGCTCGCAGTTGTCCAGGATCAGCAGCATGTCGCGGTCGCGGACGGCGGCGATGAGCCGGTCCACGGGTTCCGCGTTGGGCGCGCCCCCGAGCAGCGCGTCACGCAGGCCCAGCGCGGCCAGCGCGGATTGGGCGAGGTCGCCGCCCGCGCCCGCGGCGGCCAACTCCACCAGCCACGCCCCGTCCGGCAGCTCGGCGAGCAGGGCGCGGCCGGTCTCGGTGGCCAGCCGGGTCTTCCCGGAGCCGCCGGGACCGGTCACCGTCGTGAGCCGGTGGGCCGCGACGAGTTCGCGCACGGCGTCGAGGTCGGCCTGCTTGCCGACGAAGCTGGTCAGTTCGGCGCGCAGGTTGGTGCGGCGGTCCTCCTCGCGCTGCGCGCCCACCTCGCCGCGCAGCAGCGCGACATGCAGCGCGGACAGTTCCGGCGAGGGGTCCACGCCCAGCTCGTCGGCGAGGGCCTCGCGGGTGCGCTGGTAGACGGTCAGCGCCTCCGCGCCCCGGCCCGCGGCCGCGAGCGCGCGCATCAGAGCACCGGCGAGGCGCTCCCGCACCGGGTTTCGATCCACCAGCTCGGTCAGTTCGGCGACCAGGCCCGCGCCCCGGCCGAGCCGGACCTCGGTCTCGTAGAGGTCCTCGGCGGCGGCCAGACGCAGACTGTCGAAGCGGGTGATCGCGGCGTCGACGGCCGCGTTCTCCTGCGCGGCGAGGTCCTGCAGGGGCGCGCCCCGCCACAATTCCAGCGCCTCGCGCAGGGCCTGCGCCTGCTGGGCCTCCGCGCCGCCGCGGGCCGCGTCCAGCAGTTGTTCGAAGCGGACCGCGTCCACCGCGCGGGGCGCCACGGTGAGCCGGTAGCCGCCGGGCTGCACGTCGATCACGCCGTCCGGCAGCACCTTTCGCAACCGCGACACCAGCGCCTGCAAGGCGTTCGCCGCGTCGGCGGGCGGCTGTTCGCCCCAGATCCAGTCCACCAGTGTGGTTTTCGCGACCGCGCGGCCGGGTTCTAGGGCCAGCGCGATCAACAACGCCCGCAACCGGACACCCGGCACGTCCAGGGATCCACCCTCCTCGGTTCGGATCTCGAGCGGTCCAAGCATCCTGATCTGCACCGGACCATTGTGCCGTCAACCCGGGACCGAGGCAGAACCTGTGTCAGCGGCCGTGTCAGGGCAGCGTCAGCCCGCTGTCAGCGCGGGCGATCAGAGTTACTCCCATCAGCCCGGTACCACCCGGAATCACACCCAGAGGAGCAAGTCATGACCGCCTTCGAGACCCTCGCCCCGATCACCGTCGACGTCGCCGTGGCCGCCGGGAACGTCACCGTCACCGCCGCCGACCGCACCGAATCCGTCGTCGACGTCCGGCCCGCGAACCCCGGCAAGAAGGAGGACGTGCGGGCCGCCGAACAGGTCCGGGTCGATTTCAGCGACGGCGTCCTGACCGTGAAGACCCCCACCGGCTGGCGCGCCCACAACCCGTTCGCCGCCGTCGGGACCATCGCGGTCACCATCGCCGTCCCCACCGGCTCCCGCGTCACCGGCACGGTCGGCCTGGGCGACCTGGTCGGCGCCGGCGGCCTCGGCGACTGCGAGCTGGAGGTGTCCGCCGGCGACATCACCGTCGAGCGGCCGCAGGGCTCGGTGACCGCGAAGGTCGCCAAGGGCGACATCCACATCACCGAGGCCGCCCGCGGCGTCCTGCGCCTGGAGACCTCCATGGGCGACCTGAGCGTCGGCATCAAGCCGGGCAGCGCCGCCCAACTGGAGTCCAACACCAAGTCGGGTTCGGTCCAGAACCGGCTGGCCGCCGTCGACCAGCCCCAGGACCTCGTCCAGGTCTTCGCGCACACCTCCTTCGGCAACGTCAGCATCGGCCAGGGCACCGCCGCCTGACCCTTCCGGCCACGTTGACCGGCCCGGTCGCCGCCCCGCGGCGCCGGGCCGAACGCGTGTCCGTACCGAAGTCCCGGCCACCAGCGGGCGCCGGAGCGGCGCGCAGGGGCGGCGGTATCGTGGCGACCGTGGATGGTGGTATCGCCGAAGTCGGGTTGCCCGACGCGGGTCAGGTGCGGGAATGGCTGGCCGAGGCGGAGCGGAATCCCGCGGGCCTGCCGGACGCGGGTTACCTCGCGCTGCTCGCGGCCGACGGCCCCGAATTGGACCGGCTGGGCGAATTGGCGGACGCGGTGCGGAAGCGCAGCGTGGGCGATGCCGTTACCTTTGTCGTGAATCGGAACCTGGACACGGCCGCGGTGTCGGGCGCGGCAGCGCGGGATCGGCTGACCGCCCTGGTCGCCGAAGCGTACGAACTCGGCGCGACCGAGATCTGCATGCAGGGCCCGCTGCCCGCCGACAGCGACGACGACTACCTGTCCCTGATCGCGGCCATCACCGGCACCGGGGCAATCCACCTGCACGCCTTCCGGCCCGAGGAACTGCTCGACGGCGCGGCCCGGCTCGGGGTGCCGTTGGACGAATACCTGGTGCGGGCCAAGGCTTCCGGACTCGGGTCGGTGCCCGGCACCGGTGCGCGGATTCTCGACGACGAGGTGCGCGCCCGCCTCAAGGGCGGACCGGATCTGCCGGTGAACGAATGGGTCCGGGTGATCGAAGCCGCGCATCGCGCGGGCCTGACCTCCACCGCGACCATGGTGTACGGGCACATCGAGACGCCCGCGCAACAGCTCGCGCATCTGCGGCTGCTCGCGGAGATCCAGGACCGTACCGGCGGCTTCACCGAATTCATCGCCATGCCCATGGATCCCGTCACCGCGGCGGCCGGATTTCGCACGCCGGCGGTGCCCGAACGCCTGCGCCGGCAGTCGCGGGCCGTGCACGCCGTCGCGCGTCTGCTGTTGCACGGGCGGATCGACAATATCCAGGCCGCCTGGCCGCGCCTGGGTGTCACCGCTGCGGTCGAGCTGCTGCGCTGCGGCGCAAACGATTTCGGCGGATTGCTGCTCGACGGGCGGCTCGCGCCGGAGTCGGGTCCCGAGGCCGGACTGACCCTCACCGTCGACGATGTCGAGCGGATCGCGGGCGAACTCGGCCGCACCCTGCGGCAGCGCACCACCCAGTACGGCTGGATCTGACGCCATGGCTTCGAATTTCACCACGGCACCGGCCCCGGAGAAGGTCGACGTCCTGATCGTGGGCGCGGGGTTCGCCGGGATCGGCATGGGCATCCAGCTGGCCCGCCGCGGCCGGGAATCGTTCGTGATCATCGAACAGGCCGAGGATGTGGGCGGCACCTGGCGCGACAACCGCTATCCCGGTGTGGCCTGCGATATTCCGGCGCATCTGTACTCGTTCTCGTTCCTGCCGAACCCGCGCTGGTCGCGGGTGTTCGCCGAGGGCGCGGAGATTCACGACTACCTGCGCTCCTGCGTGAAACAGGAAGCCCTCGAACCGTATCTGCGGCTGAATTGCGCACTGGAACAAGCGGAGTGGCTCGAGGCCGAGGAACGCTGGTGGGTGCGCACCTCGCAGGGTGAGTTCTCGGCGGCCAATCTGGTCATCGCCACCGGGCGGCTGACCGAACCCAAGATCCCGGCGATCGCGAATCTCACCGAATTCCGGGGCCGCCGGTGGCATTCGGCGCGCTGGAATCCGAAGGTCTCCCTGGTCGGCAAGCGAGTCGGACTGGTCGGCACGGGCGCGTCGGCGGTGCAGATCCTGCCCCGGCTGGCGAGCGAGGCCAGTGAGGTCGTCGTCTTCCAGCGCTCGGCCCCCTACGTGCTGCCGCGCGGGGACCGCTTCTACACTCCCGACGAGCTGGCCGGATTCGCCGCCGACCCGCGGTCCATCACCGCGCTGCGGGACGAGCTGTTCGCCGAGGCGGAACTCAGCATCGCCGCGCGCCGCCGCCGGCACCCGGAGATCGATCTGCTCAGCCGCCGCGCGCTCGACCACCTGGCCGCGCAGGTCCGCGATCCGGAACTGCGGCGGCGGCTCACCCCGGACTACGAGATCGGCTGCAAACGCATCCTGTTCTCCGACGAGTACTACGCGGCCCTGCAACAGGACAATGTCCGGCTGGAGTCGACCGAGCTGACCCGGATCAGCGACGGCCTCGCGATCGCCGCGAGCGGACAAGCCCACGACCTCGAGGTGCTGGTCTTCGCCACCGGCTTCAACGCCACCCGCCCCTCCATCGCCAAGCGCATCCACGGCCGCACCTCCCTGCTGTCCGAACGCTGGAGCAACGGCATGGCCGCCCACGCCTCCACCACCGTGGACGGCTTCCCCAACATGTACGTGCTGGACGGCCCGAACGCGGCACTCGGCCACAACTCGGCCATCTACGTGATCGAGACCCAGATCGATTACGTGCTCAGCGCTTTCGACCATCTGGCGGCGGTACCGGAGACCGTCCTCGAGGTCACGCCCGAGGCAGTCGAATCCTCCATGGCCGATATCGAGAACCGCGCCCGCGACACCGTCTGGACCCAGGGGCGGTGCACCAGCTGGTACCGCGACGAGCAGACCGGCCGCGTCACCCTGCTGTGGCCGGACTCGGCGGAATCGTTCCGGCAGTCCAACGGGGCCTTCGACATCAACGCCTACCGGTAGCCGCCTAGGCTGAGGGCATGACGCCGCTGCAGCGCTATATCGCAGAGGAAATCGCCACCGACCACGTCGAGGGCCTGCTCAGCCGCCGCGAGGCGCTGCGGCGGCTGAGTCTGCTGGGCATGGGAGCGTCGGCCGCCGTGGCGCTGCTGGCGTCCTGCGCCGAGTCGGCCAAGCAGTCGGCGCCCACCACGACCGCCGCCGGAGGTTCCGTGAGCCCATCGGCGAGCCCCGCGTCCCCGCCGCCCGGCGCCGCGAACGCGGTACCGGCCACCCCCATCACCTTCGCCGGACCCGAGGGCCGCACCCTGCAAGCCGCCTGGGCCGAGGCGGCCCAGCCGCGCGGCGGGGTGCTGGTCATCCACGAGAACCGCGGCCTGACCGACCACATCCGTTCGGTGACCGGCCGTTTCGCGGGCGCGGGGTATTCGGCGCTGGCCGTGGACCTGCTCTCCGAGGAGGGCGGCACCGCCACCTTCACCGATCAGGCCGCCGCCACCGCCGCCCTGAGCAAGATTCCCCAGGATCGATTCCTCGCCGACCTGCGCGCCGGCCTGACCGAGCTGGGACGGCGGGTACCCGGAAAACGGCTGGGCGCCACCGGTTTCTGCTTCGGCGGCGGCCTGACCTGGCTGCTGCTCACCTCCGGTACTCCCGAGCTCGCCGCCGCGACCCCCTTCTACGGGCCCTTCCCCGACGGCGGCCACATGACCGGCTCCAAGGCCGCCGTCCTGGCGGTCTACGGCGCGCTCGACGCCCGGGTGGACGCGTCCCGGCCCGCCGCCGAGGCCGCCCTGGACCAGGCCGGCCTGCCGCACGGGAGCTATGTCGCCGACAATGCCGACCACGCCTTCTTCAACGACACCGGCCCGCGCTACCAGCCCGTGGCCGCCGCCGAAGCCTGGCGGCGCGTGCTCGATTGGTACGGGCGCTATCTAGCCTGAGCGTCGTGAGTTGCGCCAATTGCGGTACTTCGTGACCGTCGCCGAGGAATTGCATTTCGGGCGCGCGGCCGAGCGCCTGCACATCGCGCAGCCGGCGGTGAGTCAGCAGGTGCGGCGGCTGGAGCGGGAACTGCGGGTGCAGTTGCTCGACCGGTCCCCGCGCCGGGTGCTGCTCACCGAGGCCGGACAGCGCTTCCTGCCCGCGGCCCGGGCCGTGCTGGCCGCCGCGGATCAGGCGCGGGCATCGGTCGCGGAGCTGGCGGGCGGCCGGGCCGAGGTGTTCCGGCTCGGGACGGTGACCGGGCTCGCCGAACGGCTGGACGCGGTCCTGGACACCTTCGCCGAGCAGGCGCCCGGGGTGCGGGTGGAGGGATTCCGGTGAACTGTTCTCAGTTCCAATGGATTTCACGAAGGAGTACACGTCATGCCGATCGTCACCGTGCAGCAGGGTCCGCGCACCGGCGAGCTGAAGCGGGATCTGGTGCGCCGCATCACCGACGCGTTCGTGGACGCGTATCAGATTCCGGCCGAGGCCGTGCAGGTCTGGATCCACGAGACCCCCGCGGACAGCTGGGGCGCCGCCGGCCGCCTGACCGCGGACGGCAGGTAGCGGTGAACCGGCGGGTCGCCAGAACCAGACCCAGCGGTTCTAATCGACTGGGGCACACTCGAACCGACCCGCCGGTACCGATAGATGTCGACCCCGTGACAACCTGGCATCGACTGCACATACTCGCAGGTAGACCCCGATTCTAGTGATACAACGGCAGCATGACGGAGGTTGTCGGCCCCAAACTCGTACCCACACCGGCTGGTCACTCGGTGGAATTCTGGGGCTATTGCATGTGGGGCCTGGCCGCGCTGGCCATTGCCGTATCGGAACTGGCATCGGTGTTCGGCCTGGCGAGCTGGCCCACCATCTCGAACACGGTCGGCCATCTCGAGACCCAGCATTCGGTCGTGCGGGTGATCGTGGTGACGGTGATCGTGCTGCTCGCCTATTACGCGGTCCCGCAACTGACCGCCCCGCCCGCACCCGTCATCCAGCAGGTGGCCGGACGCACCATCACCGTGAACGGCCGTGTCACCAAGACGGATTCGGTGATCACGCTGCTGGGCGCGGGCTATCTCACGGCGGCCTTCGCCAGCTATGCCTTCGGGATCCTGTTCGCCATCGCCGACCGGGGCATGAACCCGCATTCCTACCTGGGCGCGTACGTGCTCTACGGACTGATCGCCCTGATGTGGGTCATCCTGCCCAGCGCGCTGGCCATGGTGTTCAGCCGAGATGTCCCGTTCCCCACGCTGTTTCGCACCATCGGCTACCTGGAGCGGCGCGCGCACCCGGTCGCCGCGATCCTGCTCGCCGGACTCGTGGTGCTGCTCATCCACCTGGCCTTCTACCCGTGGCCGCGAGTCGAGAGCTGATCGGCGCGAACATCGTTGCCGGAGAGCTACTTACGCCCCCGTAGCAGCAGGAAGGCGGCGTAGGCCGCGCCCGAGAGACCGATCACCGCGACGACACCGATGGTTGTCAGGATTGCGTCCACCCTTGCGATTTTATGGACCCGGCGGGTCACGCATGCCCGATCGCGGGAAAAGGCGTATGCAGGAGTCATGGGTCGCCATCCGCAGCGGACCCCCCTCTACGGGGCGTTGATGCTGGTCGGGGTCATGCTCACCGGACTCTGGGTCCGGGACTGGCCCTGGCTGTGGCTGCGGGCGCTGGGTTTCATCGCGTTGTTCGTGATCGCCTTCGCCGGGTTCCTCATGACCTTCCGCGATCTCTCATGACCAGGCCGAAGCACATTTCGGGCAATCCGGTCGAATCTGACGTGTCACAAACATTGCACACATAGCGATTTATGCATATGGTCTTGGTCGAGCGACAACGGAGGAGGGTTATGAGCGAGCACGGGCATTCACACGGGCACGACCACGCCGGGCATGCGCACGGCGCGACCGCCGACAGCGACAAGCGCTGGCTGGCCGGCGCGCTCGCTGTCATCGTCGTGTTCCTGCTCGGCGAGGTCGTCGTCGGCCTGATCGCCCAATCGCTGGCCCTGCTCTCCGACGCCGCGCACATGCTCACCGACGCCGCCTCGATCGTGCTGGCGCTGTGGGCCATCCGCCTGGCCGCCCGGCCCGCCGCGGGCCGCATGACCTACGGCTGGAAACGCGCCGAGATCCTCTCCGCCCAAGCCAACGGCCTCACCCTGCTCGGGCTCGCGGGCTGGCTCACCTACGAGGCCATCCGCCGCCTCATCGACCCGCCCGACGTCACCGGCGGCCTGGTGCTGGTCACCGCACTGGCGGGCATCGTGGTGAACGTGCTGGCCAGCTGGATGATCAGCAAGGCCAACCGGACCAGCCTCAATGTCGAGGGCGCGTACCAGCACATCCTCAACGACCTGTTCGCCTTCATCGCCACCGCGGTCGCCGGTCTGATCATCATGCTCACCGGCTTCACCCGCGCCGACGGCATCGCCACCCTGATCGTGGTGGTGCTCATGGTGAAGGCGGGCGTGGGGTTGGTCCGGGCCTCGGGCCGCATCTTCCTCGAGGCCGCGCCCGCCTACCTCGACCCGGTCGAGATCGGCAGCGAGATGGCCGCGGTCGACTCCGTGATCGAGGTGCACGACCTGCACATCTGGGAGATCACCTCGGGCACGCCGTCCCTGTCGGCGCACATCCTGGTCGCCGAGGACGCGGACAGTCACGCGGTGCGCGCCGCGGTCGCCGAGATGCTGGCCGACAAACATCACATCGACCACACCGTCCTGCAGGTCGACTACACCGACCACACGGAATGCCCCGACGACGACCACGACCACGTCCCGCACTGCCAGGACGCACACGGCCCGGTGCACCGCAAAACCATTGCGACGAACTGAGATCCGGCGCGGGGATCAGACGCCGACCGAGCGCAGGCCCGCCAGCCGGGCCAGCGCCTCGGCGGTCGGCGAACCGGGCTCGGCGGTGTAGACCACCAGCAGCTGATCCGGGTCGGCGGGCAGCGCCAAGGTCTCGTAGCCGAGTTCGAGTCGGCCCGCCTCCGGATGCTGGATCAGCTTGGCGCCGCGCGTCTTCTCCTTGACCGGATGCGACGCCCACAGCCGCCGGAAATCCGGGCTGCGCTCGGAGAGCTCCGCGACCAGGGCGGTGAGCCGCGGGTCGTCGGGGTGCAGGCCCGCGTCGCGGCGCAGGAACGCGACCGTCTCACCGGCCACCGTCTCCCACTCCGGGTAATAGGTCGGCGCGGCGGGTTCGAGGAACAGGTAGCGGGCCTGATTGCGCTCCCCCGCCGGCACCCGGGAGAAGCCGGACACCGCGTCGCCCAGCGCATTCCAGGCCAGTACGTCCATCCGCCGGCCCAGCACGAACGCCGGCGCGGTGAGGGCGTCGAGCACCAGCCGCACGCCGGGCTGGATGGCATCGCTGTACACGCCCGACGCCGTGGTGGGATGCGCGTCGACGGTGCCGCCGGGCCGGGCCAGCGCGTACAGGTGCAGCCGCTCCGGATCGGTCAGCCGCAGCGCCCGGGCCACCGCGTCGAGCACGGCGTCCGAAACATGTTTGCCGCGGCCCTGTTCCAGGCGGATGTAGTAATCGGCGCTGACCCCGGCCAGCTGCGCCACCTCCTCGCGGCGCAGGCCCGGGACCCGGCGGCGGCCGTACTCGCGCAGGCCGGCGTCGCCCGGCTGGATCCGGGAGCGGCGGGAGCGCAGGAAGTCACCGAGGTCGTTCTGCATGGGATCCAGCGTACGAACCCATCCTGGTACCGGCAGACCCAGGAAAAGCGCAACCCTCGTCGATGGCTGGAAACCCTCGCAGGATGAGGACATGACTTACGAGAACCTGTCCGGCCGTACCGCCGTCATCGTCGGAGCCGCCAGCGGCATGGGTGAGGCCACCGCCCTGCTGCTGGCCCGCAACGGAGCCCGCGTCGCCCTGCTGGCCCGCCGCGCCGAGCGCCTGGAAACCCTGGCCGCCAAGATCGAGGCCGAGGGCGGGACCGTGCTGGCGGTCACCGTGGACGTCACCGACTCCGCGAGCGTGACCGCCGCGGCCGCCGCCGTGCACGCCGCCTTCGGCCCGGCCGACCTGGTGGTGAACTCGGCGGGCGTGATGCTGCCCAACCCGATCACCGACGGCCGCGAGGACGAGTGGACCCGCATGCTCGACACCAATGTCGCGGGCCGCCTGCGGATCATCCGCGCCTTCCTGCCCGACCTGCTCGCCGCCGCCGACGCCGGCCGCCCCGCCGACCTGGTGAACATCTCCTCCATCGGCGCGCACGTCACCTTCCCCGCCTACTCGGTGTACGGGGCCACCCAGGCCGCCATCACCCAGCTCTCCGCCACCCTGCGCACCGAACTCGGCGCCCGCAAGGTCCGCGTCACGAACATCGAACCCGGCCTCACCGACACCGAACTCGGCACCCACATCGACAACCCGGAGATCAGCGGCCAGCTCGACGGCATGTTCGGCCTCGTCGACGCCCTCGGCGCCGACGACATCGCCGACCTGATCGCCTACACCACCAGCCGCCCGGCCCACGTGAATCTCCGCCAGGTCATCATCCTGCCCACCCAGCAGGCCTGATCCCTGGCGGCAGCCGCGGCACCGGACCAGCCGCCGGTCGCGGGAGCGACCGGGTCCGAGGCGGCGGTCAGCGCCAGACGGCGGCCGTGTTGTTGAGGACGGTGGCGTCGCCGTAGCCGACCAGCTGGCCGATGGGGAGCATGCCGAGGCGGCCGTGGTGGTCGAGTTCGCCGTCGCCGCGCCAGCAGCCGATCTCGCCGGTGCGGAACATGCGGTCGCCGGGTTCGCCGAAGGGGTCGGCGATCAGGCGCTCGCCGGTGGGGGTGGGGCGGCGGTGGTAGCCGCGGGCCAATCCCGCGCCGGCGACATAGATTTCGCCGATCACGCCGGGCGGGAGCGGGTTCAGCTTCTCGTCCAGGATGTAGCAGCGGGTGCCGACCACCGGGCCGCCGATCGAGACCGCCACATGCGGGGCGACCGGGTTCAGGGGACGGCTGACGGTGGCGTGCAGCCCGGTCTCGGCCCAGCCGTAGCCGCTCACGAACGACCTTCCGGCCGACCAGATCCCGGTCAGTTTGGCCGGGCAGGCCGCGCCCGTGGTGGCCAGCAGCCGCAGGTCCGGGAGCGGTTCCGCGCCGGGCAGGGTGGCCAGGATGTACGGGGTCAGGACGGCGTGGGTGACTCGGGCGTCCAGCATGAGCTCGTACAGGTCCGCGCCCGCGTACGGCCCGGCCGGGGCGAGCACCAGGGTGGCCCCGGAGGCCAAGGCCAGCAACAGTTCCCAGACCGCGGTGTCGCGGCCCGGCGTGGCCGCGGCCAGCACCCGGGCGTCGGGGTCGGTGTCGCAGCGCTGCGCCTGGGTCACCACCAGATTGGCGAGCCCGGCGTGGGTCATGGTGGAGCCCCGCACCACGCCACTCGATTCGAGCGGGTAGACGACATAGGCGGGATTCCACAGGTGCAGCGGGCGGACCCGTTCGGCGTCGGTGATCGGGTCCGCGAGCGGAGCCGCCCACACCCCGGCCGGGCCGGGCGCGCTCTCACCGCTGGTCCGGCGCATCGGCGCCGCGGCGCCCTCGGCCACCAGCTCTCGGGCCCGCGCGTCGAGCACCTCCAGCGCGTCCTCGCCGCCCCGGCCCAGCGGTGTGATCGGGCCGATGCTCAACCAGGGCCCGGCGCCCAGCGCGGGTAGCGAATCCCGCCGATAGTCGGCCGTAAAGCCCGCGACCGCACCGGAATCCGCGAGAATCGGGGCGATCCGGGTGATCGGCGCGTCGGGGTCGATCGCGAGGAAAGCGGCCCCGGCGTGGGCCACCGCGCACACCGCCACCACCCATTCCGGCGACCGCGGCAGCGCCACCGCCACCACGTCCTCGGGACCGATGCCCGCGCCGATCAGCTTGCGCGCCAATCTGTTCGCGTGCGCGTCCAGCTCGCGATAGGTGAGGGTGAGGCCCCCGCACACCACGGCCGGGGCCTCCGGGTCGTAGGAGGCGGCCCGGGTCAGCAGCCGGGGCAGGGTCAGCGCGACGGCCGTGCTGGTGTCGTTCCAGCGCCGTAGTTGCCGTTGCCAGTCGTAGGGCGAGTCGACGGACTCGGCGGTGCGACGGACGAAAGCCGGTGCGGCATCGCAAACATCCGGAGAATCGGCGAGCATTGTCCCTCCCGAAGTCGAGACCTGCGGATAGCGCCGGAGCGCGGCGGTTTCGCGCTCCGACTGCGGACAGTACAGCACCGAGACAGCAAGTCCGCTGCTATTCCTTTCGTGCCGCAAGTGGACGCATGATCAGGCGATATATGGACAGACGACCGGCGAGCAGGCCATGAAGGACGAGCACCTGGCCGATACCGAAGGGCTGGACCGCGTCATGGCCGACTGGTCCGCCGCGGACGTGGCCGCCTTCGCGAACTTCCTCGAACGCTTCGACACCGATATCGAACGCCTCGACGGGCGGCCCCTGGCCCCGGCCCTGACACGAAACGCGGCGGCCGTCCGGAGACGACCGCCGCGTTCGATGCTCGGAAGAACCGGGTGGCGCGGGAGAACTAGGTGGCGGCCTTCTCGGTCTCGTGCACCGTGTGCTGACCCGAACCCCAGCCCACGTGCGCCTCGGCGCGCATGCGCTCGACCATGTGCGGGTAGTGCAGCTCGAAAGCCGGTCGCTCCGAACGGATTCGGGGCAGCTCGTAGAAGTTGTGCCGGGGCGGCGGGCAGGAGGTCGCCCACTCCAGCGAGTTGCCGTAACCCCACGGATCGTCCACGGTGACCACCTCGCCGTAGCGGTAGGACCGGAAGACGTTCCACATGAACGGCAGCATCGACGCGCCGAGGATGAACGAGCCGATGGTGGAAATCGTGTTCAGCGTGGTGAACCCGTCGCTCGGCAGGTAGTCGGCGTAGCGGCGCGGCATACCCATATTGCCCAGCCAGTGCTGCACCAGGAACGTGGTGTGGAAGCCGACGAACGTGGTCCAGAAGTGCCACTTGCCCAGGCGCTCGTCGAGCATGCGGCCGGTCATCTTCGGGAACCAGAAGTAGATGCCCGCGAAGGTGGCGAAGGCGATGGTGCCGAAGAGCACGTAGTGGAAGTGCGCCACCACGAAATAGGTGTCGGAGACGTGGAAGTCCAGCGGCGGGCTCGCGAGGATGACGCCCGACAGGCCGCCGAAGAGGAACGTCACGATGAAGCCGATCGCCCACAGCATGGGTGTCTCGAAGGTGAGCTGACCGCGCCACATGGTGCCGATCCAGTTGAAGAACTTCACACCGGTGGGGACCGCGATGAGGAAGGTCATGAACGAGAAGTACGGCAGCAGCACCGCGCCGGTGGCGTACATGTGGTGCGCCCACACCGCGATCGACAGCGCCGCGATGGCGATAGTCGCGTACACCAGCGTGGTGTAACCGAAGATCGGCTTGCGACTGAAGACCGGGTAGATCTCCGAGACGATGCCGAAGAACGGCAGCGCGATGATGTACACCTCGGGATGCCCGAAGTACCAGAACAGGTGCTGCCACAGCAGGTTGCCGCCGGTGGCCGGGTCGTAGATGTGCCCGTGCAGGTGCCGGTCGTAGAACAGGGCCAGCGCCGCCGAGGTCAGGATCGGGAAGGCCAGCAGGATCAGCAGACTGGTGATCAGGATGTTCCAGGTGAAGATCGGCATCCGGAACATGGTCATGCCGGGGCAGCGCAGGACCACGATGGTGGTGATGAAGTTGACGCCGCCGAGGATGGTGCCCAGACCGGAGACGGCGACACCCAGGATCCACAGGTCACCGCCCACGCCCGGGGAGTGCACGATGTCCGACAGTGGGGTGTACGCCGTCCAGCCGAAGTCGGCCGCACCGCCGGGGGTGATGAAACCGGCGGTCGCCATGCTCGCGCCGAACAGGTACAGCCAGTAGCTCAGCGCGTTCAGCCGCGGGAAGGCGACGTCGGGCGCGCCGATCTGCAGCGGCACAATGATATTGGCGAAGGCGAACACCACGGCGGTCGCGTAGAACAGCAGCATGATGGTGCCGTGCATGGTGAACAGCTGGTTGAACTGTTCCGCGGACAGGAACTGCATGCCCGGCCGGGCCAGCTCGCCGCGCATGAGCAACGCCATCAGGCCGCCGATCAGGAAGAACGAGATCGACGTGAACAAGTACATCTGACCGAGCATCTTGGGGTCGGTCGTGGTGACCAATTGATAGATGAACGATCCTTTGGAGCGTTTCCGGGGCGGGTAGGGCCGGACCGCCTCGAGGTCCTGTTCAGGCTTTGGAGATACCGCAGTCACCACATCCTCCTCGGGAGGGTTCCGTCCAGCTCTACCAATCGGGGCACATAGAACGGCGCACAGCGTACCGACAGCTACTCAATCTTGACCGAAAACACTCCGGTCGGTGTGGAGTGGGCTCGAAATGCAAGATACTGCAGGGCAACCGTGACGTACACAGCGGCCGCCACACAGGTTTGGCGTGTTGTTCACCCGCGATTCACGCCGCCACATCATCAAAAGCTCATAGGGCGCGGTCCAATATCAGTGCTATGTCTGGATCGCTGCGCACCCGCGTTCTCACCGTCACCGTGGTCGGCAGCCTCGGCCTCCTGCTCGCCGTCGGGTCGGCCTCCACCGCCAATGGCGAACCCCGCGCCGTCATCCAGGGCCGCGGCGAGGTGACCGCGCACGTCACCGGCGAGAAACCGGACAACAGGTGCCAGATCGCCGGGCACGACGTGAGCGGGCCATGGGGTGTCGTCGGCGCCGACGGGACGGTGAACCTCACCCTCGGCGCGGCGTATCGCGGCGGCAAACGACTCCGGGTGATCTGCGAGGACCCCAAACGCGGTGACGCCAGCCTGCACACCGTGAAGTCGGACCGCGTCGCCTTCGACGGGTTGCTCTCGCCGATCCGCCAGATCATGCACAACCGTTTCTTCGGGGCTTGACGACTCTCGCCGCTCGGGCGGCCGCCGCCCCGGCTTAGCGTGGCGGGTGCCCGGCGCGCGCGGCCGCGAC